>NZ_JBIWML010000025.1:62301-107385 GCF_044766665.1 Kitasatospora sp. NPDC101801 | reverse complement strand
TTCGTCCTGAGCCAGGATCAAACTCTCCGTGAATGTCTACCCGTCATCGGGCAACCACCTCGGAAGAGCGGCACGGCAACCACCGGAATAGGTGACCCCGCGCACTGCGTCCTCGCTAGTGTTTTACTTCATAAAGGAATCTCCAACCCCAGAATAATCTGAGGCCGGGGATGTCAACATATCTGGCGTTGACTTTTGGCACGCTGTTGAGTTCTCAAGGAACGGACACTTCCTTCGAGCCGCTTATCAGGCAGGCCCTCCGGGTGCTTCGTTCTTTCGTGTTCCGAGCTTATCAGACGTTTTCCGCTCCGTTTTCCGGAGTTTCATTCACCCGACTCGCTTTTCTTCGCCCCTCGCGGTGCGACTCCGGAACTGTACGGGCATCGCCGCCCCACAGGCAAATCGCCTCCGCCCGGCGTACCGGACGGAGGCGATCAGCGGACGATCAGCGGACTTCGGTGATCTCCGGACCACGGGCGAACGGGTCCAGCGAGGCCTCCGCGAAGCGGGAGCCTCCGGCGTCGACCACGCTCGCGCCGCCGTCGGCGACCATCTGGGCGTCCTCGGGGAGCTTGAGCACGATCGGGTCGCGCGGGGCCATCGGGGTCTCGCCGCGGACCACGACGGTCTGCAGGAAGACCTGCTCGAGGATCCCGGCCATCTCGGGCTGGACCGCGGCCTGGCCGGAGATCACGCCGCGGAGGAACCAGCGCGGTCCGTCGCAACCGACGAAGCGCACCAGCTGGACACCCTGGGTGCCGTCCGGTAGCTGCACGGGGACCTGGGCCCGGAGGTGCCAGCCCAGCGGGCCTTCCTCCTCCTCGACCAGGCCACCCTGCTGGGTGATGCCCGAGGCGATCTCCTCGCGGACCTCGCCCCAGATGCCCTCGGACTTGGGGGCCGCGAAGGCCTGGAGCTGGATGGCGCTGTTACCGAGGACCAGGGTGGCGGCCACGATCGCGTCGCCGGCCACCTCGACCCGCAGTTCCATGCCCTCGACACCGGGGATCAGGAGGCCGCCGAGGTCCACCCGGCCCTCCTCGGGGTTCTCCAGCTCGGAGATGTCCCACGGCCCGTCCGGGCGCGGGGCCGGCGGCAGGCCGACCCGGTCGGTGGGGTCTGCGTCGGCGGCGCTCTCGCTCTCGGAGTCGGCGGAGCCTTCTACGTCATCGGCCGTCTCGTCGGCGCTGATGGCGTCGTCGGCGAGCTGCTCGACAGCGTCCTCGCTCTTCTGGCGGCGACGGAACACGGTCACTGTCCTTCCCGGTCCAAGACCGATGCGAATACCTGCTCGACTACTGCTCGGCTACTGCGCTGGCGCGGGCATGGTAACCCTCTCGTGACCTCCGGTCGACCCGAACCCACCTTCGGCACGGGCCGAACCGGGAAGTTCGGCCACCTCGTGGAAACTCGCCTTCTCGACCTGCTGGATCACCAGCTGGGCGATTCGGTCCCCACGGCGGAAGCTGACTCCCTCGCGCGGGTCGAGGTTTACCAGAATCACCTTGATCTCACCACGGTACCCGGCATCGACCGTCCCCGGGGCGTTCACCAGTGCAACTCCGCACCGGGCCGCGAGCCCCGAACGCGGGTGCACGAAGGCGGCGTAACCGTCCGGCAGGGCGATGCCGATCCCGGTCGGCAGCACGGCGCGCTCACCAGGGGCGAGCTCGGCGTCCACGGTGGTGCGCAGGTCGGCTCCGGCGTCGCCGGGGTGCTCGTACGCCGGCAGCGGCAGCTCCGGATCGAAACGGGTGATCAGGACGTCGACCGGCGGGCGGGCGGTGGTACTCACGGGTTCACCTCGAAGGCTCGGGCACGCTTGAACAGATCCGGGTCGTCCAGGGCTTTCTTGATGTCCTCGGGACGCCCGTGCGTGGTGAAGTGTTCCAGTTTCACCTGGATGAAGAGTGCCTGCGCCCGGATGGCGACCGGCCCGTCCGGGCCGCCGATCCGGCCCTCGGCCGCGCTGTAGATCTTGCGGCCCTTCACGCCGGTCACCCAGGCGTGGATGTGCAGCGTGGAGTCGACCGGGACCGGACGGACGAAGTCGCTCTCCAGCCGGCCGGTCACGGCGGCCATGTGCAGCAGCCAGTTGAGCGTGCCGAGCGTCTCGTCCATCGCTGTCATCAGCACGCCGCCGTGGGCCAGCCCCGGGCCGCCCTGGTGGCCGGGGCGGACGGTGAACTCGGCCGTGACGTTCAGGCCCTCGCCCGCCACGGCGGTCAGCTGGAGGCCCTGCGGGTGCTGCGGCCCGCAGCCGAAGCAGTGGTCGTAGTGCGAGCCGAGCAGGGTGCCGGGCGCGGGCGCCTCGGGTGCCCGGGGCGGCAGCACGGCGTCGGCCGGGGGCGTGGTCGGCGGCAGGGCGGTGGCGCGGGCGACGGGCTGCTCGGAGCCCTGCTGCGCAGGCGGGAAGGCGGCTGGTCCGTTCACAGCGGCGACCTTACCGGTGGGTAGTACCGGCCGCACCGGCCGTCCACGGGGAGGCCGGCGGAGGAACGGCAGGAACTCCGGGGGAGGCGGCGGTCGAGGGCCCGGCGGCGGCGCACACAATGGGGGCATGTACGACGAACGCCTCACCGTCCCCCGCAGCTGGTGGCTGCTTCCCGTTGCGCTCGGCCTCTCGCTGGCGTTGATCATGCTGCGGTTCAGTGCGATCGGCGCGCTGGTCGGTCTGGTGGTCGGCATCGTCGCCGGAGCCGCCGCGCTGAGCAGCTACGGCTCCGCCCGGATCCGGGTGGTGCAGGGCTCCCTGGTGGCCGGCCAGGCCCGGATCCCGGCCGACGTGCTCGGCACCGCCCACGTGCTGAACCCGGCCGAGACGGTGGCCTGGCGGTCCGTGAAGGCGGACCCGCGCGCCTTCATGCTGCTGCGCAGCTACGTGCCGACCGCGCTGCGGGTCGAGATCACCGACCCGGCCGACCCGACCCCGTACGTCTACCTGTCGACCCGGTCGCCGCAGCGGCTGGCCGACGCGCTGGCCGAGGCCCGCCGGGGCCGGCACGGCTGACCCCGCCCCGCACCTCGTCCGGCCCCGGAAACGGCGGAGGGACGGCTCCGCGCATGTGCACGCGGGACCGTCCCTGTGTTCCGTACTGCGCCCCGACCGGTGGGTCCGGTCGCGCGGTGGTGCTGGAGCGGCCGCCGGGGTGACCGCAGTTGCTGCCTCCGGCCTTGCTGCCCAAGGCCGGGCGGGGCGGTGTGCCGAACCGACGGGGATCCGCCGGGCCGGGCCTTCCCGCCCGGTGCTCAGGCGCCGCAGTCCTGGCAGATGGGCTGCCCGTTCTTCTCACCGAAGAGCTGGCTCCGGTGGTGCACCAGGAAGCAGCTCATGCAGGTGAACTCGTCGGCCTGGCGCGGAAGCACCCGGACGGAGAGTTCCTCGTTGGAAAGGTCAGCGCCGGGGAGCTCGAGGCCCTCCGCCGCGTCGAACTCGTCGACGTCGACCGAGCTGGTGCTCTTCTCGTTCCGACGAGCCTTGAGCTCCTCGATGCTGTCCTCGTTGACATCGTCGTCGGTCTTGCGCGGGGTGTCGTAGTCCGTTGCCATTGTTCGCTCTCCCCCTCTGGGTGTGTGCGGTATCTCCAGCGCACGTAACGCATGGGGGGCCGGTCTTGTGCCCGACCCGAGGCGGAGATTTTGCCTTACTTCAAGCCCTGTTACTCAATCGACATCCGCGAACGGCCTCTTCAGGGCCCTGCCGAGCGGTCCGAACGGCCTCACGGAGAGCTCCCTCCGGGGGGCCGACCGACCGTTCGGACCATGACGTTCGGTAGCCGATGCCCGACCGGCCATCAGTCAACTCACCTGCACCCGAGACGACTTGATGACGTGTCGACAAATCCCGCGGGGCGTCCGACGGTCACCGTCGGCGACCCGGTAGCCCGAACCGGTGATCACCCTGAGAGATCATCCGAACGTGTCGGGCCACTTTGTGTGAGCTTCCTCACAGTCTGAACTTTTCGGGCAAATCCTGGAAATCCACCCACCCGACGGCTACTTCTTGGCGGCGTTCGCGGCCCGTCGCGCGAGCAGTGCGGCCTGCCGCTCGTCGAACTTGGTGGCCTGCGCGTCGAGGGCGCCGAGGAAGACGCCGAGCTCCTGCTGGGCCTGCTGACCGGCCGCGCCGAGCCCGCCGACCTCCATCACCTTGAGGTGGCGCAGCACCGGCTGCAGCACGTCGTCGTGGTGGATCCGGAGGTTGTAGACCCCGCCGATGGCGAGCTGGGCCGCCGAGCGCTCGAAGCCGGGCATGCCGTGGCCCGGCATCCGGAAGTCGATCACCACGTCGGCGATGGCCCGCATGGCCTGGTCCGGCGCGATCTCCATGGCCGCCTTGAGCAGGTTCCGGTAGAAGACCATGTGCAGGTTCTCGTCGTTGGCGATCTTCGCGAGCAGCTGGTCGCAGACCGGGTCACCCGAGAAGTGGCCGGTGTTGCGGTGCGAGATCCGGGTGGCCAGCTCCTGGAAGGCCACGTACGCGACCGAGTGCAGCATGCTGTGCGCGTTGTCCGACTCGAAGCCCTCGGCCATGTGCGTCATCCGGGCCCGCTCCAGCTCCACCGGGTCGACGGCCCGGGTGGCCAGCAGGTAGTCGCGAATGGCTATGCCGTGCCGGCCCTCCTCGGCCGTCCAGCGGTGCACCCAGGTGCCCCAGGCGCCCTCGCGGCCGAACATGGTGGCGATCTCGTGGTGGTAGCTGGGGAGGTTGTCCTCGGTGAGCAGGTTGACCACCAGCGCGATCCGGCCGAGCGGCGTCACCTTGGACTGGTCCAGCGCCCAGGCCTCGCCGCCGAGCACGCCGTCGAAGTCGCGCCCCAGGCTCCAGGGCACGTACTCATGCGGCATCCACTCCTTGGCGACCTTCAGGTGCCGGTTCAGCTCGACCTCGACGACCTCCTCGAGCGCCATGATCAATCGCGCGTCGGTCCAGCCCGCGGTGGTCAGCGAGGCGGCGGAGGGGGTGGCGGCGGTGCGCTGCTCGGGTGCGATGGTCACGGCGGTGCTCCTGAAAGGGCGGGGCAGGGACGACGGGGGTCGCGTCTGGCCGGGTGGCTACGACCAACCTTACGGCTCCGTAGGTTACGACACCGTAAGTTGTCCCGGCCGAAAATGACAAGCCGCCCCCGCCAGGCCGTTTGTCATGCCGACCGGCCTGGTGGGGGCGGCTCGGGAGCCTGCCGGATGCTCCGCGCACGGAGCGAAATCCGACCGAAAAGGACACTGGGGTGGCTGCGGCGACCCCTCACGGGCGATAGGGGTGGCTCAGGCTCCCGGGATCCGGACCCGGATGGTGAGGCCGCCCCCGGCGCGCGCGGAGGCCTCGATGGCCCCGCCGTGCGCGCGGACCACCGAGCGGACGATCGAGAGGCCGAGCCCGACCCCCTTGTCGCTCCGGGTCCGGTCGGCGCCCTTCACCCGGCGGAACGGCTCGAAGATGTGCTCCAGCTCGTACCCGGGCACCACCGGCCCGGTGTTGCTCACCACCAGCTCGCCCGCCCCGCCCGGCACCGGCGAGGTGGTGATCTCCACCCAACCGCCGGGGGTGTTGTACCGGGTCGCGTTCTGCAGCAGGTTGAGCGCGATCCGCTCCAGCAGCACGCCGTTCCCGCTGACCTGGACCGGTTCCAGCACCGAACGCAGCTCGACCTCCCGCCCGGCCGCCTCGGGGCGGATCTGCTCCAGCGCCCGGACCGCCACCTCGGCGAGCTCTATCGGGCGGCGGTCGGTGAGCTCGTTGTCGCTGCGGGCCAGCAGCAGCAGGCCCTCCACCAGCTGCTCGCTGCGCTCGTTGGTGGCCAGCAGGGTCTTCCCGAGCTGCTGCAGGTCGGCCGACGCCTCCGGATCGGAGAGCTGGACCTCCAGCAGAGTCCGGTTGATCGCCAGTGGGGTACGCAGCTCGTGCGAGGCGTTGGCGACGAACCGGCGTTGCGAGTCGAAGGCCCGGTCCAACCGCTCCAGCATGTCGTCGAAGGTGTCGGCCAGCTCCTTGAGCTCGTCGTCCGGGCCGTCCATGTCGATCCGCCGGTGCAGGTCGGAACCGGCCACCTCGCGGGCGGTCCTGGTGATCCGGTTGAGCGGGCGCAGCACCCGGCCGGCCAGCGCGTAGCCGAGGATGAACGCGATCACCGCGAGGCAGACCAGCACGGTCAGCGACTTGCGCAGCAGGGTGGTCAGCGCGGCCTCGGCCTGGACGCTCTGGAAGTGCCGCAGCCACTGCTCGAAGTTGGCCGCCGTGATCACGGTGCCGTCCTCGGTCTGGATCTGCACGTTCGAGCCCAGCCGGAGCGGCGGCAGCGCGGCGTCGTAGAAGGCCTGCCGGACGAAGAAGTACATCAGCATCAGCAGCACCACCCCGGCCATCAGGAACATCCCGCCGTACAGCAGGGTGAGCCTGATCCGGATGGTGGGGCGCAGCGGCAGCCAGCTGAACAGGCCCTCGCCGTGCACCACTTGGGGCGTCGGCCGGGCCGGTGCGACGGTCGGGGGCTGGGTCGGGCGCGGCGGCACCGGGGCGCCGGAATGCGCGCCGGGGGCCCCGCCGGTGGGGGGCGGGGTGGTCATGGCTGTCCTCTCGGGTGCGTCCAGGTGCGGGGTGGCGGGGGCTGGGGGTCGGTCAGATCCGGTACCCGGAGCCCGGCACGGTGACGATCACGGCGGGGTCGCCGAGCTTGCGGCGCAGCGTCATCACGGTCACCCGCACCACGTTGGTGAACGGGTCGGTGTGCTCGTCCCAGGCCTTCTCCAGCAGCTGCTCGGCCGAGACCACCGCACCGCCGGCCCGCATCAGGACCTCCAGCACGGCGAACTCCTTGGGCGCCAGCTGGACCGGCTTGCCGTCCCGGAGCACCTCGCGGCGACCCGGGTCCAGCGAGATCCCGGCCCGCTCCAGCACCGGCGGCAGCGGTACGGTCGCCCGGCGGCCGAGCGCCCTGACCCGGGCGACCAGCTCGCTGAACGCGAACGGCTTGGGCAGGTAGTCGTCGGCGCCGATCTCCAGCCCCTCGACCCGGTCGCTGATGTCGCCGGAGGCGGTCAGCATGATCACCCGGGTGGCCAGGCTCTGCTCGACGATGCTGCGGCAGACGTCGTCGCCGTGCACCAGCGGGAGGTCGCGGTCCAGCACCACCACGTCGTAGTCGTTGACCGAGATCCGCTGCAACGCCGCCTCGCCGTCGTACACCACGTCGACGGCCATCGCCTCGCGGCGCAGGCCGGTGGCAACGGCTTCGGCGAGCAGTTGCTCGTCCTCCACAACGAGAACCCGCACGGTGGTCGTCCCTTCTCCAGCAGCGGCCCACCGTGACTCCGTCCGCGCAGGCCGTGGGGTGCGCGGGCGCGGAACGGGGGGCGGCCGAGGTCGGGCACCCCAGTCCGACGGTGGTTACATCCTGCCTGGTCGGCCGGTAAAGCACCGGTAAGCGGGGGAACCTGCCGGACCCCGGTTCCACGAACGGACTGTGACGCGGGCAACTTTCTCGGTGACTCAGGTTTCCCGCCGCCGGTGGCGGGGAGGACAGCTTCACACCGGCGATCGGGCTGAAGCGCCGATCGCCGTCACCACCCGCCGTGCGTTCATCCGCACCGGCCCGGGTATCGGAGTCCATCGGGCGGTCCCTGACCGCCACCGCACCAGCCGGGGAGAGCACCACCGGCTGGGGCATTTCCGTTGGCACCGAAGCCCGGTCCGGGGAACGCCGGACCGTGCCCGTCCGACAAAGCAAGGGGGCCAGAATGGACGCCTTCACCGCCGGCATCATTCAGCGCATAAGGAACGCCGAGGCAGATCTGCACCGCGCTCTCGAGTCCGGTGACGAGTTCCTCGCCGAGGTCGAGCAGTCCGAACTGGACGACCTCCGCAGGCTCGCCGCCGAACACGGCATCGACCCCGTGCGCGAGATGCACCGCGCCGCCGCCTGATCCTGCAGTACGCACCACCAAGCCCTGGCACCCCCCGTGTGCCAGGGCTTCTGCATGCGCTCAGCTTTTCGCAGGGCGCAAGGTCGCACGGTCCGGGGGCTCGGGTCAGTGCGAAAGTGCCTGACCACCCCTGAACGGATCACCTGGCAAGGGCCGGCGTCGCAGTTCCCCGAGCCCGTGGCGCCGTAGGCGCCTGAGCACCTGCCAAGGGTTCAGGCGTTGAGGGCCTGGAGGCGGGTGAGGAGGTGTTCGTAGGTGCCGGGTGGGGCGGTGCAGGTCATGCCTTCGGGGCCGCCGGTGTGGGCGCCCGCCTCGGCGGCGATGAGGGCGCCGGCGGCGCGGTCCCAGGGCTGCAGGCCGCGTTCGTAGAAGGCGTCCAGGCGGCCGGCCGCGACGTCGCAGAGGTCGACCGCGGCGGCGCCCGCCCGGCGGATGTCGCGGACCTCGGGCATCAGGGCGAGCAGCACCTCGGCCTGGCGGACCCGGACGGACTGGACGTAGTTGAAGCCGGTGCCGACCAGTGCCTGGCCCCAGGGCGGGGCCGGGCGGCAGCGGATCGGGGCGCCGTCCAGGTAGGCCCCGCGGCCGAGCACGGCGTGGAACAGCTCGCCCCGGGCGGGGACCGCGACCACGCCGACCACGGCCTCGCCGTCCAGTTCGGCGGCCACGCTGACGCCCCAGGAGGGCAGCCCGTACAGGTAGTTGACGGTGCCGTCGAGCGGGTCCACCACCCAGCGGACGCCGCTGGTGCCGGGGTGGTCGGCGCCCTCCTCGCCGAGGTAGCCGTCGGCGGGGCGGCGGGCGTTGATCAGCTCCAGGATCAGCTTCTCGGAGGCGAGGTCCATCTCGGTCACCACGTCGACCGGGCTGCTCTTGGTGGCGGCCACGCCGAGGTCGGCGGGGCGGCCGTCGCGGAGCAGGGTGCCGGCCCGGCCGGCCGCCTCCAGGGCGACGTCGAGGAGTTCGTCCAGCAGTTCGTCGGACAGGGCGAGGTCGGGCACGGGGATTCCTTCCGGCGGATGACGGGGTGTCAGAGCTGGGCGGCGGCGGGGCGGGGGGCGCGCGGGTTGGGGCAGCAGGCCACCGCGCACACGTCGTGGCTGGGGCCGAGTGCCCCCAGCGCGCAGCGCTCGACGGCCGCCCCCCGCTCGGTCGCGGCCCGCTCCAGCACCAGGTCCCGGACGGCTGCGGTGAACCGGGGGTCCGCCCCGACGGTGGCGGCCCGGCTGACCGGCAGACCGAGTTCGGCCGCCTTGGCGGTGGCCTCGGTGTCGAGGTCGTACTTGACCTCCATGTGGTCGGAGACGAAACCGATCGGCACCATCACGGCCGCCTGCGCCCCGGCGGCCTTCAGCGACTCCAGGTGGTCGCAGATGTCCGGTTCCAGCCAGGGGATGTGCGGGGCGCCGCTGCGGCTCTGGAAGACCAGCTCCCAGGGGCGGTCGGCCACGCCGGTGGCGGTGGCGACGGCGTCGGCGACCAGCCGGGCCACCTCCAGGTGCTGGGCGACGTACGCGCCGCCGGGGGTGCCCCGGGCCGGGTCGTCGGGGGCGCCCGAGGTCTCGGCCATGGCGTCCGGGATGGAGTGGGTGGTGAAAGCGAGCTGCGCGCCGTCGCGCACCCCGGCGGGCAGCTCGGCGAGCGCGGCCAGGGTGGCGTCGATCATCGGGCCGACGAAGCCGGGGTGGTTGTAGAAGTGCCGGAGCTTGGCGACCTCCAGGGCGGGCCGCCCCTCCGCCGCCAGGGTGGCCAGCGCGTCGGCCAGGTTCTCCCGGTACTGCCGGCAGCCCGAGTACCCCGCGTACGCGCTGGTGGCCAGCACCAGCACCCGGCGGTGGCCGTCGGTGGCGATCTCGCGCAGCGTGTCGGTCAGGTACGGCGCCCAGTTCCGGTTGCCCCAGTAGACCGGCAGGTCCAGGCCGTGCCCGGCGAAGTCCTTGCGCAGCGCGGCGAGCAGTTCGCGGTTCTGCTCGTTGATCGGGCTGACCCCGCCGAACAGGAAGTAGTGCTTGCCGACCTCGGCAAGCCGTTCCTTCGGGATGCCCCGGCCCCGGGTGACGTTCTCCAGGAACGGCACCACGTCCTCGGGGGCCTCCGGCCCGCCGAAGGAGAGCAGCAGGAGCGCGTCGAAAGGCGCCGGGTCCGCGGTGGCGGCAGGGTGGGTGAGGGAGTGCGAGTCGGACATGGCTCCGATCCTGCCACCAACGGCACCCGACACCGGGTCAGGTCCGGGGTACGGAAACCCCGTTGTCCGAGTACGTAAGCTGTGTACGCGACCGATGTTCCTTACTGTGACCCAGCGGAGCCCCCTTGCTGTCCAGCTACCGCCAGATCTTCGCCGCCCCCGGCAGCCTGGCCTTCTCCCTCGCCGGCTTCATCGCCCGGATGCCGATCTCGATGACCGGGATCGGCATCGTGACCATGCTGTCCCAGCTGCGGGGCTCGTACGGGCTGGCCGCCTGGGTGTCGGGCACCATGGCGTGCGCGGCGGCGGTGCTCGGGCCGGCGGTCTCCTGGCTGGTGGACCGGCACGGACAGCGCCGGGTGACCCTGCCGGCGACCGCGATCACCGTGCTGGCCGCGGTCGGGCTGCTGCTGTGCGCCCGGTCCGGTGCGCCGACCTGGACGCTGTTCGTCTGCGCCTTCGGGATGGGCGTGATGCCGAGCACCGGTTCGATGGTCCGGGCCCGCTGGGCGCACCTCTACAACTCCTCGCCGCCGAAGCTGCACACCGCGTACTCGTTCGAGGCGGTGGTGGACGAGATCTGCTTCATCATCGGCCCGATCCTCTCCATCACGCTGGCCACCAGCGTCTTCCCGGAGGCCGGGATCCTGCTGGCCGGGGTGTTCCTGACGGTGGGCGTGCTGCTGTTCACCGCCCAGCGGCGGACCGAACCCCCGGTGCACCCCGCCGAGCACCACACCGGCGGCCCGGCGATCCTCTCGGGCGGGCTCCAGGTGCTGGTGGTGACCTTCGTGGCGACCGGTGCGGTCTTCGGTTCGGTCGAGGTGGTCACCCTGGCGTTCGCCGAGGAGCAGGGGCACAAGAGCTGGACCGGTCTGGTCCTCGCGGTCTACGCGCTGGGCTCCTGCCTGGCCGGGGTGATCTTCGGGACGCTCAGGCTCAAGGGGTCGATGGCGACCCGGTTCCCGGTCGGGGCGGCGGTGATGGCCGCGAGCATGGTGCCGCTGCTGCTGGTCGGTGAACTGGTGCACGGCGTCGGGGGGCTGCTCGCGATCAGTGCGGCGCTGTTCGTCGCCGGGTTCTCCATCTCGCCGACCCTGATCACCGCGATGGCGCTGGTGGAGCGGCTGGTGCCGGCCGCGAAGCTCACCGAGGGGATGACCTGGACCACCACGGGGCTGGCGCTCGGGGTGGCCCTCGGGTCCTCGACGGCCGGGCTGGTGGTGGACGCCGAAGGGGCCCCGGCGGGGTACTGGGTGCCGCTCGCCGCCGCGACGTTCGGGATGGTGGTGGCGTTCGTCGGGCTGCCGCGCCTGCGGGGTGGTCTGGCGACGGCCGAGGCGGAGCCGGCCCGGGGCTGACGGCTCGGGGCTGCGCCTTTTGCAGAAAGGTCAGTTGCCCACGCCAGGGGCTCGGGGAACTGCGAGGAAATCTGGCGTTCGGGTCACTGCGAAAGTGCCTGGCCGCCTACGCACGTGTGACCTTTTCCGAGGTCGGCGTCGCCCTCGCGGCGGAGCCGCACATCAGCAGAGCCCCGAGCCCCTGACCGTGGAGCTGAAGCACCTGCCAAAAGGTCGGCGTCGCCCCCGGGCCGTTGGGCCGTAGACCTGTGCGGGTCGAGTGGCTACGCTCCCCCTACCCACCGGTACGTACGGGTGCCGTTGGCCCCGGAGCAGGAGGCACCCCCATGCCCCAGGGCAGATCGGTCGACTGGCGGAACTGGGCCGGCAACCAGAGCGCCCGGCCCAGCCGGACGGTCGCGCCGGCTTCCGCCGAGCAGCTCGGCGAGGTGTTCCGGCAGGCGGCCGAGCAGGGGCGGACGGTCAAGGCGGTCGGATCGGGGCACTCGTTCACGTCGATCGCGTCCGCCGGTGACGGGGTGCTGGTGCGGCCCGACGGGCTGACCGCCGTCCGGGAGCTGGACCGCGCGGGCGGCACGGTGACGGTGGAGTCCGGCCTGCCGCTGTGGAAGCTGAACCGGTTGCTGGAGACGGCCGGGCTGTCGCTGACCAACATGGGCGACATCGAGGTGCAGACCGTGGCCGGGGCCACCAGCACCGGCACGCACGGCACCGGCCGGGACTCCGGCTCGCTGGCGGCGCAGATCCGGGCGGTCGAGATCGTGCTCGCGGACGGCACCGTGCAGCACTGCTCCCCCACCGAGAACGCCGAGCTGTTCCAGGGCGCCCGGCTCGGGCTCGGCGCGCTCGGGGTGGTGACCGCGCTGACCTTCGGGGTGGAGCCGGCCTTCCTGCTGACGGCGCACGAGCGGCCGATGGGCTTCGAGGAGGTGCTGTCCGCCTTCGAGGACCTGGCGGCGGTGAACGAGCACTTCGAGTTCTACTGGTTCCCGCACACCGACCGCTGCTCGGTGAAGCGGAACAACCGCAGCCAGGGCCCGGCCGCGCCGCTGCCGAGGTTCAAGTCCTGGCTGGACGACGACTTCCTCTCCAACACGGTCTGGGAGGGCGCCTGCCGGGTCGGCCGCCGGTTCCCGGCCGCCGTGCCGACGATCGCCCAGCTGGCCAGCCGGGCCTGGTCGGAGCGGACCTTCACCGACACCGCGTACAAGGTGTTCACCAGCCCGCGCAAGGTGCGCTTCATCGAGATGGAGTACGCCGTGCCGCGCGCGGCGGCCACCACCGTGCTGCGGGAGCTCAAGGCGCTGGTGGAGCGGTCGGACTGGCGGATCAGCTTCCCCGTCGAGGTCCGGGTGGCGCCCGCCGACGACCTCTGGCTCTCCACCGCGAACGGCCGGGACAGCGTCTACATAGCCGTGCACCTCTACCGGGGCACCGCCGAGCAGGGCTACTTCACCGAGGTGGAGAAGCTGATGACCGCTCACCAGGGCCGTCCGCACTGGGGGAAGCTGCACACCAGGGACGCGGCGTACCTGGCGTCGGTCTACCCGCACTTCGCGGACTTCACCGCGCTGCGCGACAAGGTGGACCCCGGCCGGCTGTTCGCCAACGACTACCTGCGCCGGGTGCTGGGCGACTGACCGGCCGTCAGGGCGACGGCGTCCCGCTCGGCGTGGCCGCGTCCCCCGGGGTGCTGCCGGTCGGGTCCGACGACGGCGGGGCGGACGGGGTGCTGGAGGGGCTGCCGGACGGCGACCGACTCGGCGTCGAGGACGGGCTGCCGCTCGGGGTCGAGGACGGCGTGCCCGAAGGTGTCCCGGACGGGGTCGGACTCGGGCTGTGGGCGGGGGTCGACCCGGCGTCGTCGGACGGGGTCGAGGCGGGATCGGCCGGCGGGGTGGAGGCGGGCTTCTGCTGCACCGTGCCGCCGAACGAGGTGCCCGAGCCGCTCTCCCCCTTCACGGTGGCGGACACCGGCTGGCCGGTGGCCATCTCGAAGGCCAGGATCGGGCCCATCGCGAGCACGAAGACCAGGCCGGAGACCGCCAGGTACGACTTCCACGTCCAGCGCCGCTTCGCCCGGACGGTCCGCGGTTCGTTCCACGCCGAGGACAGCTCGGTGACCGGGGCCGCTCCGGCGGGCTGCGGCAGGGCCGGCTGCCGGCCGGTGCCGACCCGGTCGACCGCCTGCCGGAGCTGTTCGCCGCCCCGCCGGAACAGGTGCTGGAAGATCGCCCCGCCGGTGGTGGCACCGATGCTGACCACCGCCGCGCCGATGATCGTGCCGTAGACCCCGAGCTCCGAGGCGAGCAGTGCGCCGACGATCGTCGCCAGTGCGCTGGCCGCCACCTGAGCCACGCTCAGGTCGATCCGCCTGGGCGTGCTCGCGGTCGTCTCGGGCTGCGCGGACGGTTCGGCGACGTCCTGCGGTGCGCGCTGCTGGGGCATCAACATCCCTCGGTGGGTACGGCTGGGAGTGGGAAAAGTCCCTCCATCTTGCACAAAGAAGGACACAACGGGCGAAAATCTGGTTCTCGGCGGTCGATATATGTGAAGATGATCACCGCGCACTGATCGACGGTCGGCCATTGGAGTGCCCACCCTTGAGATTCCCGTGAATCGCGGGAGACTTGAGCGGCGAGCCGCCCCTCTGGGTGCCACGAATGGAGTACTGTTCGTGAAGCCTGAGCCTTCGGTCATCAGTGCCGACTGTCCATCAGACGGCGGCCGGGGCATCCCGGGCGCAGCGTCGACCGACGACGTGGCAAACAGGCAACCGTGCCACAACGGCAGGGTCGGGCGAAAGCCCGACACGCCGAGTAACTCTGCAAGGTTGTGGCCAGTCGTGAGTGGGCAGGCCACACTCAGTACGGGAGCAGCGACGCAGGTGACGTCGGCAGGCACCACCCGGGAGGTAACCGTGCCCGAACTGCGCGTCGTGGCCGTCAGCAACGACGGCACACGGCTGGTGCTCAAAGCTGCCGACAGCACGGAGTACACCCTTCCCATCGACGAGCGCCTCCGCGCCGCGATCAGGGGTGACCGTCCGCGCCTCGGCCAGATCGAGATCGAGGTCGAGAGCCACCTCCGCCCCCGTGACATCCAGGCCCGGATACGAGCCGGTGCCTCCGCTGAGGAGGTCGCGCAGGCGGCGGGCATCTCGGTGGACCGGGTCCGTCGCTTCGAGGGTCCGGTGCTGGCCGAGCGGGCCTTCATGGCCGAGCGGGCGCGGAAGACCGCGATCCGTCGGCACGGCGAGTCCACCGGCCCCCAGCTCGGCGAGGCGGTCGCGGAGCGGCTGGCCCTGCGGGGTGCCGAGAAGGACGCCGAGAGCTGGGACTCCTGGCGCCGGGACGACGGCACCTGGGAGATCTTCCTCTCCTACCGCGCCGACGGCGAGACCCGCACGGCGACCTGGACGTACGACCCGCCCCGCCGCCTGGTCCAGCCGAACGACGACGAGGCCCGCGCGCTGATCGGCGAGAACGTCGAGCGCGAGGAGGAGCAGGTCTTCCCGTTCATCCCGCGGATCGCCCGGCTCCCCCAGGACCGGCCGGCCCGCCCGATGATCGAGCGGCCCGCCCTGCCCGACCGGATCATGGCGCGCGAGGCCAGGGAGGTCCGGGAGGCCACGGCCGAGACCCGGGATTCGCTCACCAGCCTGCTCGACGTGGTGCCCGCCTACCGAGGCGACCTCACCGCCCCCGTGGCGGAGCCGGTGATCGCCGAGGAGCCGGCCGAGACCGAGGAGCAGGCCGCCCCGGCGGCCAGCGTCGGCGCCGGCTCGGCGTACGCGGACATCCTGATGCCGCGGGCGGTCTCGCCGCACCGCGAGCGGCTGGTCGGCACCACCGACCGGCAGGCCGAGGCGGACGGTGTCCGGCCCGGCCGGCGCGCCACGGTGCCCAGCTGGGACGAGATCGTCTTCGGCAGCCGTCGCAAGAAGCAGGACTGAGCGCAGCACCGGTACGGCGGGTCGGGCACTGCCCGACCCGCCGTCGGCCGTTTCAGGCGCCGGTCGCCACCGGGTTCGCCGGGTCGGCGGACCACTCGCTCCACGAGCCCGGGTAGAGCGCCAGGCCCGGGTGCCCCGCGACGGTCAGGGCCAGCAACTGGTGCGCGGCCGTCACCCCCGAGCCGCAGTAGACCGCGACCTCGGAGGCCCCGTCCACGCCCAGCGCGCGGAACCGCTCGGCCAGCACGGCCGGCGGCAGGAAGCGCCCGTCGGCGGCCAGGTTCTCGGCCGTGGGGGCGCTGACCGCGCCGGGGATGTGCCCGGCCCTCGGGTCCACCGGCTCCACCTCGCCCCGGTAGCGCTCGCCCGCCCGGGCGTCCAACAGCAGCCCGGTACGGGCCAGTTCGGCCGCGGCGGCGGCGTCCACGGTGGGCAGCGCGCCGGGCTCCGGCTTGAAGTCGCCCTGCCCGTCGGCCGGTTGCTGCACCGACTCGGGCAGCCCGGCGGCCCGCCAGGCCGCCAGGCCGCCGTCCAGCACCCGGACGTCGGGGTGTCCGGCCCAGCGCAGCAGCCACCAGGCCCGGGCCGCCGAGGTGGCCGGGCCGGCGTCGTAGACCACCACGGCGCGGTCGGCCCGGACGCCCGCCCGGCGCAGCGCGGCGCCGAACACCTCGACGTCCGGCAGCGGGTGCCGCCCGGCGGCTCCGGGCGGGGCGGCCAACTCCCGGTCCAGGTCCAGGTAGTGGGCACCCGGCAGGTGGCCGGCGGCGTACTCCTCGGCGCCGGGCGGGCCGCCCAGCTGCCAGCGGATGTCCAGCAGGACCGGCGGCCGGTCGGTGTCGAGGTCGGCGGCCAGCTCGGCGGCCGTGATCAGGGGGGAGGTCATGACCCCTATTCTTCCCGCGCAACTCGCCACTTTGTCTGGTCTTTGCCCGGCTCGCCGGGGTATGTCAGGAAGGCACACCGTCGACGGTGGAACCATTCCCCTGCGACGCGCTCCCAAGGAGGTCCGCCATGACCGCGGTACAGGCCCGACTCGCCCAGGGCACGCCCTGCTGGGTGAGCCTGATGACGGATGACCTGGAGGGTGCGAAGACGTTCTACCGCACCTTGCTGGGCTGGGAGTTCGGGCCGGGGCCGAGCCAGCTCGGACTCTACGTCCGGGCCACCCTGAACGGGGCCAAGGTGGCCGGTCTGGGCGACCAGCCGCTGGGCAGCGGCCACCCGGTCGAGTGGACCACGTACTTCGCGGTGGACCAGGCGGACGACGTGGCGCAGCGGATCCGCGAGTGCGGCGGCACCGTGGCGGTCGGGCCGCTGCAGGCCGCGGACGCCGGGCGGCTGGCGATCGCCTCGGACGTCTCCGGTGCGGTGTTCGGCCTCTGGCAGGGCGACCAGCACCACGGCTGGGACGCCATGAACGTGCCGGGCGCACCGGCCTGGGCCGAGCTGCTCACCCCGGACCAGGAGGCCGGCTTCTTCTACGACATGGTGTTCGGCGCCGGGGTCGAACGCACGGTCAGGCCGGGCGACCTGCGGGACGGTCCGGCCCGCTGGCGGGTCCACTTCGCCGTCGCCGACCCGGATCTGACGGCAACTCAGGCCGAACGGCTGGGCGGCCGGGTGCTGGTGGCTCCGCACGACACCGAGCGGGGCCGGGTGGCCCGGCTGGCCGATCCGCAGGGCGGCCGCTTCTCGGTGGTCGCGGTCGCGCCGTAGGCAGGGCGCTCAGCTCTTTGCGGCGCGACGAGTTGCACTGTCCAAGGGTTCTCGGGGCTGCGCTTTCGGCAGGCGCTCCGGGGCTACGGTCCAGGGGCTCGGGGAACTGCGAGGAGGTCGGGCGCCGGGGTCACTGCGAAAGTGCCTGACCACCTACGCGACGATCACCTGTTCCGAGGTCGGCGTCGCAGTTCCCCGAGCCCCTGACCGTGGATGCCGGGCCATCTGCAAAAAGGTCAGGTGCGGTGGTTGCCGTCGCCGAAGGGGAGGACGTCCGGGGAGAGGACCGAGGCGCGGGCGGTGGCGGCGGTGAGGCGGCGGCGGTGGTGCCGGCGGCAGAGCACCTCGTAGCCGACCTCGCCCTCGTTCTTGGCGATGTCGCCGACCACCACCTGGGCCCCCTCGACCACCATCACGCCGCCGACGGTGCGGGCGTTGTGGGTGGCCCGGGCACCGCACCAGCAGAGCGCCTCGACCTGGAGCACCTCGACCCGGTCGGCCAGCTCGACCAGCCGCTGCGAGCCGGGGAAGAGCTTGGTGCGGAAGTCGGTGGTGATGCCGAAGGTGAAGGCGTCGATGGAGAGTTCGTCGACCACCCGGGCCAGTTGGTCGACCTGCTCGGAGGTGTAGAAGTTGGCCTCGTCGCAGATCAGGTAGTCCACCCGGCCGCCGGCCGAGAGCAGCTGCACCACGTGCGCGTGGAAGTCGAAGCCGTCGGTCACCTCGACCGCCTCGGCCTGCAGGCCGAGGCGGCTGGAGATGGTGGAGGCCCCGGCCCGGTCGTGCCGGGAGAAGATGATGCCCCGGCGGCCGCGGGCGGCGTGGTTGTGGTCGAGTTGGAGCGCGAGCGTCGACTTGCCGCAGTCCATCGTGCCCGAGAAGAACACCAGTTCAGCCATGGGTGGAGCGGGGGCCTTTCGGTCGTGGAGCGGTTCAGGCGCGGACTTCGAGCAGCGGCACGATCTGCTCGACCGGGGTCATCGAGCCGTGCAGCCCGATCATCGAGGACTCGCCCGGTTCGTTGCGGGAGGCGATCACCGCGATGTCGTCCCGGGCGGCCGCGACCACGTCGCCGATCCGCCCGTACACCCGCTCGTCCACGGTCGGGCCGAACCAGCCGGCCGCTATCGCCTGGTCCCGGGTGGCGACCCACATCCGGTCCCCGAGCACCTCGCTCCAGACCGTGAAGACGTCCGAGGCGGCCCCGGGCACCGCGTACACGTGCCGGGCCCGGCCCTCGCCGCCGAGCAGGGCGACGCCCGCGCTCAGCTCCCAGTCCTCGTCGAAGTCGACCCGGTCCTCCGGGGTGATGTCGATCATGCCGTGGTCGGCCGTGACGTACAGCGCCGAACGCGGCGGCAGCTGCTCGGCCAGGCGCTTGGCCAGCCGGTCCACCTTGTCCAGCATCATCCGCCACTCGTCCGAGTCGACGCCGAACCGGTGGCCGGCGCCGTCGAGTTCGCTGACGTACGTGTACACCAGCGCGCGGTCGTGCTCGGCCAGCCACTGGGCGGCCAGGTCCATCCGCTCCTCGCCGGTGGTGCGGCCGAGGAAACTGCCGCCGGAGAGCGCCACCTGGGTGAGCGGGGTCTGCGCGAACAGCGGGGAGGAGACCTGCGCGGTGGCCACCCCGGCCGCGTGCACCTGCTGGAACACGGTCGGGTACGGCTGCCAGACGCTCGGCTTGACCGGCGGCTGCCAGCGCAGCTGGTTCATCAGCTGGTTGGTGCCGGGCACCGCGACGGTGTACCCGGCCAGGCCGTGCAGGCCCGGCGGCAGGCCGGTGCCGACCGAGGCCAGCGAGGTGGCGGTGGTGGACGGGAAACCGGCCGTGAGCGAGCGGCCGCCGCCGTCGATCAGCGAGTTGAGGAACGGGGCGTACTCGGGGTGACGCTTGATCAGCTCCCAGCCGAGCCCGTCCACCAGGAAGACGCAGACCCGGTCGGCGGGGGCCAGCGCCAGACCGCTCTCGAACCCGGGCACGCCGAGCCCGGCCGCCACCGCGGGCAGCAGGTCGGCCAGCGAGCCGGTGCCGTAGTGCGGGGCAGGCGCGTCGGAGGGGTCGAGGATCTCGAAGGCCTCGTACCCGAGGTGCGTGGTCATGGGAGCCCCGTCAGCCCCGGTTGGCGATGGTCGCCTCGGACAGCGCCCGGGCGAAGACCAGCGACTGGGCCACCGTCTCCGGGCCGTCGCCCGCCTCGCTGACCCGCAGCGACAGGTCGTCGGCGGTGGCCGAACCGGTGTAGCCGTGGTCGGCCTCGCAGTTCGGGTCCGAGCAGCCGGCCGGCTCCAGGTCGATTCGCTGCACCGCACCCCACCCGATCGTGAGCACCACCTCGCGCGGCAGCGTGCCGGGGGTGTACGTCTCCGGGTTGGCGACCATCCGGCTGAGCACCACGGAGCCGATCCGGTCCAGCCGGACGCACTCGGTCGAGGTGGTCGCGTACGGCACCGGGGTGGCGGCGTCGCCGTTCTGCTCGTCGGTGTGGCTGACCACGAACCGGGAGGAGGTCAGCACCAGCACGGTGACGTGCCGGCGGACCTCGTTGGCGTCGAAGGTGGTCTCCTGGTGGACCAGGTAGGAGACGATCGGCTCGGAGCCCACCGCGGACTCCACGGCCTCGGAGACCAGCGCCGGGTAGTAGCCACTGCGCTCGATCGCCGAGCGCAGGTCCTGCGTGGTCGTGGTACCGGTCTTCGCCATAGCTCCATCCTGGCATGTCCCGCGGACGAAGCGGGCGGCACTGCGCCGGGCTTCTGGCCGTGGGCGTCCGCTGTCGGACGCAACCAAGGAAGGTTACAGGGTGCTCATGGCGCGCGGCCCCAGATCACTTCGTACCGGTAGCGGTGCGATCCGCACCCGGGCGGCCAGCACCGCCAACCCGTTCGAGCCCACCACCACCGGTTCCAGGTCCACCGAGGCGACCTCCGGCAGGTCGTCCACCAGCCGGGAGACCCGGAGCAGCAGCTCCTCCAGGGCGGCGGTGTCGACCGGCTCGGCGCCGCGCCAGCCGAACAGCAGCGGGGCGGCCCTGACCTCCCGGATCAGCGCTGCCACGTCCTGGTCGGTGGCCGGGATCAGCCGGTGCGCGACGTCGCCGAGCAGCTCGGCCGGGGCGCCGGCCAGGCCGAAGGACAGGATCGCGCCGACCGCCGGGTCCACCGTGGCGCCGATCACGGTGTCCACCCCGCGCGGGGCGAGCCGCTGCACCACCAGGGCGGCCCTCGCCGCGCCGCCCAGCAGGGCGTCCAGCTCCTGGAAGGCGCGCCGCAGTCCGGGCTCGCCGGTCAGGTCGAGCCGGACACTGCCCAGGTCGGGACGGTGCCGCAGGTGCTCGGCGGTGGCCTTGAGCGCGACGGGGTAGCCGAGGGTGGCGGCGGCCCGCACCGCGCTCTCCTGGTCGGGGGCGGGCAGCGCGGGGTGCACGTCGATGCCGTAGTGGCCGAGCAGCGCGGCGCCCGTCGCGTCCGACAGGGTGATCCGCGCCCCGCCGGGCTGGGTCCTGGCCGCGACGGCGGTCCTGGTCTGCAGGGCGGCCTCGACCAGGGCGCGGGCCTCGGTCTCGGCGATCCGGCCCAGCTCGGGCACCCGGGCGGTCTGCTCCGCCTCGGCCGTCCGGCGCCGCCAGCCGGCGTACCTGACCGCCTGGGCCAGCGCGTGCACCGCCCGCTCGGGGGCCGGGTAGGCGGGGATGCCACCGGCCCGCAGCCGTTCCGGCAGCTCGGTCAGCGCCAGGTGGGCGAGCAGCAGCGGCTTGCCCAACTCCCGGGCCCGGCCGGAGGCTTCGAGCAGGGCGTCGGCGAACTCGGGCTCGTCCGACCCCAGGTCGGGGGACGGGCCCTGGGCCGCGATCGGCGGGATGGCCACCGCGATCACCGCGTCGATCAGCGGGTCGGTGAGGGCGGTGTCCAGCGCGATCCGGAAGTTCTCGCCGGTGGCGCCGGTGGTCAGGTCGACCGGGGAGCGCGGGTGCAGCCCCGCGCTGAGCAGCGCGTCGTGGGTGAGCAGCCCGAGCGAGTCGGAGTTGCCCACCACCGCCACCCGGTCCCCGGCCGGCAGCGGCTGGTGGGCCAGCAGCTCGCCGACGTCGAACAGCTCGGTGATGGTCTCCACCCGCAGCACACCGGCCTGCTGGAACAGCGCGTCCACGGTGGCGTCCCGCAGCCGGCTGGCGGCGGGCTGGACGGCGTGGCCCGGCGGCAGGCTGCCGGTGTGCCTGGCCCCCTTGATCACCACCACCGGCTTGTTGGCGGCCAGCCGGCGGGCGATCCGGGTGAACTTGCGCGGGTTGCCGAAGGACTCCAGGTAGAGCAGCACCACCTCGGTGGCCGGGTCCTCCTCCCAGTACTGCAACCAGTCGTTGCCGGAGACGTCGGCCCGGTTGCCGACCGAGGCGAACGAGGAGATGCCCAGTCCCCGGCGGTGCGCCACCTCCAGCAGGGCGACCCCGATCGCACCGGACTGGCAGAACAGGCCGAACGGGCCGCGCTCGGGCAGGACGGGGGCCAGCGAGGCGTTCAGCGGCTGCCCGGGGTCGGTGTTCAGCAGGCCGAAGGCGTTCGGGCCGATCACCCGCATCCCGGCCGCCCGGGCCTGCCGGACCAGCGCGCGCTGGCGGTCCCGCCCCTCCGGGCCGGTCTCGGCGTACCCGGCGGTGACCACCACCAGGCCCTGCACGCCGTGCGCGCCGCAGTCCGCGACCGTCCCCGGCACGGCGGTGGCGGGCACCGCGATCACCGCCAGGTCGACCGGTCCTGGGATCTCCAGCACCGAGCGGTGGGTGGGCACGCCGTCGATGTCGGTGCCGGGCGGCGCGTTCCGGTTCACCGCGTACACCTCGCCCCGGAAGCCGCTCAGATTGCGCAGCAGCGCCCGGCCGACCGACTGCGGGCCGCGGGACACCCCGATCACCGCGACCGAACGGGGCGTCAGCAGCCGCTGCACCGAGCGGGCCTCGGCGCGGTGCTCGCGGGCCCGCATGACGGCCAGTGAGGAGTCGGTCGGCTCCAGGTCGAACTCCAGGTGCACCACGCCGTCGGCGAAGGAGCGCTGCTGGGTGTAGCCCGCGTCGGTGAAGACCTTCACCATCTTGCGGTTCTCCGGCAGCACCTCGGCGGTGAACCGGCGGATGCCGCGCTCCTGGGCAACCGCGGCGATGTGCTCCAGCAGCGCGGAGGCCACGCCCCGGCCCTGGTGCGCGTCCTGCACCAGGAACGCCACCTCGGCGTCGGTGCCGGTGGTCGACGGCCGCCCGTCCGGGTCGATCCGGTCGTACCGGACGGTGGCGATGAACCGGTCCCGGACCACCACGGCCAGTCCGACCCGGTTGACGTAGTCGTGGTGGGTGAACCGGCGGACGTCCTTGTCGGAGAGCCGGGGGTAGGGCGCGAAGAACCGGAAGTACTTCGACTGGTCGGAGACCAGCTCGTAGAACTCCACCAGGCGCTCGGCGTCGTCCTCGGTGATCGGCCGGATCCTGGCCGTGCCGCCGTCCCGCAGCAGGACGTCGGCCTCCCAGTGCTGGGGGTAGCTGTGCTCGTCGCCGTGCGGCGCGCGGGGGCCGGAGTCTTCCACAGCGTCAGGTTAGACGTTCGAACGGGTTGTGGAGCCGGTCGCGCGGGTGGGTCTCCCGAACTCCTCGCGCCACCCGTCGGGGTGCTCGCGCCGCTGGTCGGCGGCGAGCCGCGTGGCGTAGGGCCGGTCGGCGGGGCAGGGTGGGACCTTGGCCACCAATGCGTCCCGGGACGGCGCGACCTCGCGGTTTGCGTGCCACAATGGTCTAGACAACATGGCTCCACCAGCACCACCTGAAAGGCACGTCTCATGGCTGAGCGCCGCGTCACCATCGGTTGGCCCGAGGGCCTGCACGCCCGTCCCGCCTCGGTCTTCGTCCGCGCGGCGACCGCCGTCGGCGTGCCGGTCACCATCGCCAAGGAGGGCGGCAACCCGGTCAACGCCGCCTCCATGCTGGCCCTGCTGGGCCTGGGCGCCCAGGGCGGCGACCCGGTGATCCTGGCCTCCGAGGCCGAGGGCGCCGACGCGGCGCTGGACCGCCTGGCGAAGCTGGTCCAGGAGGGCCTGGACGAGCTCCCCGCCGCCTGAGCCACCACCGGAAGGGGTGCACCGGAAGTCTCGGTGCACCCCTTCCGCATGCTCAGATCCTCGGCTTGGACCGACCGGCACATGGTGGGCGGGTGAAGGAGCGGTGGTGGGGTGCGTGACTCGGCGGTGCCGAGGAGGAGTCCCTGCGGAGCATCGGCGACCGACGAGAAGCCGTCGAGGTGCGTGCCCCGGCGCCGCTCCTTCACCCGCCCACCATGTGCCGGTCGGTCTCAGAACACCGACCACCCGGTCGCGGTGGTCAGCGCGTCCAGCGCCGCCACCCCCAGCACCGAGTTCCCCGCCTGGTCCAGCCCCGGGCTCCACACGCAGACTGCCCCGCGCCCCGGCAGCACCGCGAGGATCCCGCCGCCCACCCCGCTCTTGCCCGGCAGCCCGACCCGGAACGCGAACTCCCCCGCCGCGTCGTACGTCCCGCAGGTGAGCAGCACCGCGTTCACCCGCTTCGCCTCACTGCGGGTCAGCAGCCGCGAGCCGTCCGCCCGCACCCCGTGCGAGGCCAGGAACCGCCCCACCAGCGCCAGGTCCCGGCAGCTGGCGGTGATCGCGCAGTGCGCGTAGTAGTGCGCCAGCACGCTGTCCACCGGGTTGCGCAGGTTCCCGTAGCTGGCGATGAAGTGGGCCAGCGCCGCGTTCCGGTGCCCGTGCCGCGCCTCCGAGGAGGCCACCGCGTCGTCCACCTCGATGCCGTCGTTCCCCGCCTCGGCCCGCAGGAAGTCCCGCACCGCCCCCACCGCGTCCCCCGTCAGCTCCAGCAGCCGGTCCGTCACCACCAGCGCCCCCGCGTTGATGAACGGATTGCGCGGGATCCCGTGCTCGGTCTCCAACTGCACCAACGAGTTGAACGGATTCCCCGACGGCTCCCGCCCCACCCGCTTCCACAGCTCGTCCCCGCCCGCCGCGAGCGCCAGGGCCAGGGTGAACAGCTTCGACACGCTCTGCACCGAGAACGGCGTCTCCCAGTCCCCCGCCCCGTACACCTCCCCCTCCACGGTCGCGATCGCCATCCCGAACGCGCTCGCGTCCACGGCCGCCAGGGCCGGGATGTAGTCGGCGGGCCGGCCGCGCCCGGGCGCGCGCAGGGCGGTGTCCATCACGTCGTGCAGAAGCTGCTGGTAGTCCACGCCGCCCATTCTGCCCAGGCGAGACCGACTGACGGAGAATCAGACATTTCGACTTTAGCCATTCCATCCGATCGGATGGTCCGACCTGGTCGCAGCAGTGAGCGGGGCTGATGAAGCGCACGCTGTGCCACATGAACCATTTCGATCTCGAACGGCCCGAGCACGCCTACATGTTCGGCTTCATCCAGGCGGACGGGCACCTCAACCAAGGGCCCGGCCGGAAGGGGCGGCTCACTGTGGAGCTGTCCGCCCGCGATGCGCCACTGCTGGAGGAGTTCCAGCGGCTCTGCCCGTACAACAGCACCATCAGCTACCGCACCCGCAGCACCAACTTCGCGGCCGAGCACACCTCGGTGCTCTGGACGGTCTGCGCCCTGGACTTCCGCGAGCAGCTCCAGGCCCTCGGCCTGCCGAGCGGCCGCAAGTCGCTGAACATAGGCCCGCCGACCGTTCCCTACTCCGAACGGGACTACGTCCGAGGCATCATCGACGCCGACGGGTCCGTCGGCCGGACCGCACAGGATCTGCCGTTCGTCGGCTTCACCACGGCCAGCGAAGCGCTCGTCCGGTACTACTGCGACTACACCGAGCGCCTGACCGGCAGGGCCCGCACCGCAAGGCGCAACACGCGCGACAACATCTACAACATTCTGCTGACGCGCGAGGAGGCCATGGGCCTGACTCAAGAGCTCTACTACCCAGGCTGTCTGGCACTCCCTCGCAAGCAGGCGGCTGCGGATGACGTCGGAAACTGGGTCAGGCCCACCGGCATGAAGAGGATGCACCGCAAGGAGTGGACCGCCGAGGAGACCGAACTCCTGCTCGCAACCCCCGACCCAGAAGCGGCGGCCCGCTTACTGAACCGCTCGGTGAAGAGCTGTCAGACCCGACGTTGGCGACTGATCGGACCGAGTCAGGCCGGGGTGCGCTTCCCGCGCACCCCGGCCTGACTTCTCAACCCTTCACGCAGATGACCTGCTTGAGCTGGGCGACCACCTCGACCAGGTCACGCTGCTGCTCCATGACCTTCTCGATCGACTTGTAGGCGCCCGGGATCTCGTCCACCACGCCACTGTCCTTACGGCACTCGACGCCCTTCGTCTGCTCCGCCAGATCCTGTGCGGTGAACTTCTTCTTCGCCGCCGTCCGGCTCATCTTCCGGCCCGCGCCGTGCGAGGCCGAGTTGAAGGCCGCCTCGTTGCCGAGGCCCCGGACGATGAACGAGCTGGTGCCCATCGAACCCGGGATGATCCCGTACTCGCCGCTGCCCGCCCGGATCGCGCCCTTACGAGTGACCAACAGGTCGACGCCGTCGTACCGCTCCTCCGCCACGTAGTTGTGGTGGCAGCTGATCTCCGGCTCGAACGCGACCTTCGTCTTGGGGAACTCCCGCCGGACGACGTCCTTGTAGAGCGCCATCATCATCGCGCGGTTGTACTTCGCGTACTCCTGCGCCCAGAACAGATCCTGGCGGTAGGCCGCCATCTGCGGCGTGTCCGAAATGAAGACCGCCAGATCCCGGTCGACCAGTCCCTGGTTGTGTGGAAGCGACCGGGCCACGCCCATGTGATGCTCCGCCAGTTCCTTGCCGATGTTGCGCGACCCCGAGTGCAAGGTCAGCCAGATTGATCCCTCTGTATCGAACAGCAGTTCACAGTAGTGATTTCCCGAGCCGAGCGTCCCCATCTGCTGCATGGCCCGCTCCCGCCGCCACTTCACCTCGCCGGCGATGCCGTCGAAGCGGCTCCAGAAGTCGTCCCAGCCCCCCGTCGCGAAGCCGTGCAGCTTCTTCGGGTCGACCGGGTCGGCGTGCAGGCCCCGGCCGACCGGGATGACCTGCTCGATCTTCGAGCGGAGCCGGGACAGGTCGTCGGGAAGATCCTTCGCGGTCAGCGAGGTCTTCACCGCGCTCATCCCGCAGCCGATGTCGACGCCGACCGCCGCCGGGCAGACCGCGCCCTTCATGGCGATGACGGAACCGACGGTGGCGCCCTTGCCCAGGTGGACGTCGGGCATCACGGCGAGGCCGTGCAGCCACGGGAGCGAGCTGATGTTGCGCAGCTGCTGCATGGCCTGACCCTCGACCGTCGAGGGGTTGGTCCACATCCGGATCGGGACCCGGATACCGGGGACTTCGGTGTACGACATGGTGAACGACCTCCAGGGGTCGGCTGGTTCCAAGCTCAGAAAGGGGGTGCCGCGCGAAGCTTCCGGCGTGGCTCGGGGAAGGCGAGGAGCTCGGCTCAGCGAGCGGTACAGGGGAAGTACGGTCGCCTGAGGGAGCTGGTTCGCTCGACCCGCATGGTGACCGCCTCCTCTCCTGTGTGTGGCCGCCCGACCGGGCGACGGGTGCTATCTAGCCACAGGCGGCAACACCCCGGCAACGGATTAAACGACGACGGCCCGACGGAGCTGGTGCTCCGTCGGGCCGTCGCGGCACGCGGTGGGTCAGCTGATGACGGTGACCTCGCCGATGCCCAACTCCCGTACCTGGTCCGCGATCACGGCCGCGTCGCCGACCAGCACGGTGACCAGCCGGTCCGGCGGGAAGGCGGCCACCACGGCCGCAGTGGCGGCGGCGGTGTCGAGGGCGGCCAGCTGCCGGTAGATCTCGGCCTGGTAGTCGTCCGGCAGGTACTGCTCGACCTGGTCGGCCAGGGTGGCGGCGACCGAACCGGCCGTCTCGTACTTGAGCGGGGCGACCCCGACCAGGAACTGGACGGCCTCCTCGCGCTCGGCGTCGGTCAGGCCCTCGGCGGCGAGCGTGCGCAGGATGGTCCAGGTGTCGGCCAGCGCGGGGGCGGTGGAGGCGGTGTCCACCGAGCCGCTGATGGCGAGCAGCGCGCGGCCGGAGCCCTCGGCGTTGGAGCGCAGCGGCTGGGCGAAGGCGCGGACGCCGTAGGTGTAGCCCTTCTCCTCCCGCAGCACCCGGTCGAGCCGGGAGGTGAGGGTGCCGCCGAGGCAGTAGGTGCCGAGGATCTGGGCGGCCCACAGCGGGTCGTGGCGGTCGGGACCGATCCGGCCGATCAGCAGCTGGGTCTGGACCGAGCCGGGGCGGTCGACGATGACGACCCGTCCGGTGTCGTCGCCGGTGACCGGGGCGTGCACGCCGGCCGCGGTGGGTGCGGCGGTCCAGCCGCCGAGGGTGGCTTCGAGCAGCGCACCGAGGTCGAGGCCGGTCAGGTCGCCGACCACCACGGCGGTGGCGGTGGCGGGCCGGACGTGGTCGGCGTAGAAGGACTGGACGGCCGCCCGGGTGATGTTCTTGACGGTGTCGGCGGTGCCGCTGCGCGGGCGGGACAGCCGGTCGGCCTCCTCGAAGAGGGTGGCGTAGAGCGCCTTGGCGGCGCGGCGGGCCGGGTTGGCCTGCTCGTGCACGATCTCGTCGAGGCGGTTGGCGACCAGCCGCTCGATCTCGTCCTCGGGGAGGGCCGGGGCGCGCAGGGCGTCGGCGAGCAGGGTCAGGCCGCGCTCCAGGCGGGAGGCCGGGACCTCCAGCGAGACCCGGATGCCCGGGTGGTCGGCGTGCGCGTCCAGGGTGGCGCCGGCCCGCTCCAGCTCACCGGCGTACTCCTCGGCGGTGAGGGTGTCGGTGCCCTCGCTGAGGGCGCGGGCGAGGATGTTGGCGATGCCGTCCAGGCCGTCCGGCTCGGCGGCCAGCGGGGCGTCCAACTGGACCTCGACGGCCACCAGTTGCTGGCCGGGGCGGTCGCAGTGCAGCACCGTGAGGCCGTTGGCCAGCGTGGTGCGCTCGGGGGCCGGGAAGGCCCACGGGGTCGGCGTGCCCGCGGTCGGCTGCGGGTGGAAGGTCATGGTGGGGGTGGGGTCGGTCATGCCGCCGCCTCCTCGTCCTCGGTCTCGGCAGCGTCGTCGGTGGTGGTGGGCTCGTACACCAGGACGGCCCGGTTGTCGGGGCGCAGCCGGGCCGCGGCCACCGCCTTGACCTCCTCGGCGGTGATGTCGAGGACCTTGCCGAGTGCGTCGTTGAGCAGCTTGGGGTCGCCGAACAGGACGGCGTAGCGGCAGAGTTCGTCGGCGCGGCCGGCCACGGTGGCGAGCCGGTCGAGCCATTCGCGCTCGATCTGGGCCTGGGCGCGCTCGAGCTCCTCGGCGCTGGGGCCCTCGGCGGCGAACCGGGCGAGCTCCTCGTCGACGGCGGTCTCCACCCGGTCGATGGTGGCGTCGCCCGAGGTCTTGACGTCCAGCCAGCCGAGCGAGGGAGCGCCGGACAGCCGGAGCAGGCCGAAGCCGGCCGCGACGGCGGTGCGGTCGCGGCGGACCAGGCGGTTGTAGAGCCGGCTGGACTCGCCGGAGCCGAGGATGGTGAGCGCCAGGTCGGCGGCGTCGGCCTCCCGGGTGCCGTCGTGCGGCAGGCGGTAGGCGGCCATCAACGCCCGGGAGGGGACGTCCTCCTGGATCAGCTCGCGGATCTCCCGGCCGATCACCTCGGGCAGTGCGCCGTCGCGCGGCGGCTGCTTGCCGTCGTGGGCGGGGATGGTGCCGAAGTACTTCTCCACCCAGGCGATGGTCTGCTCGGGGTCGAGGTCGCCGACGATCGAGAGCACGGCGTTGTTGGGCGCGTAGTACGTCCGGAAGAACGCCCGGGCGTCCTCCAGGGTGGCCGCGTCCAGGTCGGCCATCGAGCCGATCGGGGTGTGGTGGTACGGGTGGCCCTCCGGGAAGGAGAGCGCGGTGAGCTTCTCGAAGGCGGTGCCGTACGGGACGTTGTCGTAGCGCTGGCGGCGCTCGTTCTTGACGACGTCGCGCTGGTTCTCCATCGAGGTGTCGTCGAGGGCGGCCAGCAGCGAGCCCATCCGGTCGGCCTCCAGCCAGAGCGCGAGCTCGAGTTGGTGGGCCGGCATGGTCTCGAAGTAGTTGGTGCGCTCGAAGCTGGTGGTGCCGTTGAGGGAGCCGCCGGCGCCCTGGACCAGTTCGAAGTGGCCGTTGTTGGACACGTTGGCCGAGCCCTGGAACATCAGGTGCTCGAACAGGTGGGCCAGGCCGGTGCGCCCCTTCACCTCGTGGCGGGAGCCGACGTCGTACCAGAGGCAGACGGCGGTCACCGGGGTGAGGTGGTCCTCGGAGAGCACCACGCGCAGGCCGTTGGCCAGGCGGTGCTCGGTGATGGCGAGGCCTCGGGTGGAGGCGGGGGCCGGGTTGGCCATGCTGGGTCCTTCCCGTCTTCGAGTCGTCGGTCCGGGCGGCTGGATTGCCGTTCCCTCATTGTGGTGCAACGCGTGAGGCGCTTGGATGTGCCCGCGCCAGCAGGGCGTTCGCCACGGGCGGAAGTGGGCTCGGGGGGAGGGGGTTGACCAAGGCTGTCGGTGCGAGGGTCCACAATGGGGGGCGCCGTACCCCAGCAGCCGCCCGGACAGTTACCGAAGTACCCGTCAGAGACGCAAGGGAGCCCCGCCGCGATGGCCCGCCGCAGTTCGCCCACCCCGCCGCCCGGAGACTTCGAGGAGCGCATCCTCGACGTGGACGTGGTGGACGAGATGCAGGGCTCCTTCCTGGAGTACGCCTACTCGGTCATCTACTCCCGTGCTCTGCCCGACGCCCGGGACGGGCTCAAGCCGGTGCACCGGCGCATCCTCTACCAGGCCAACGAGATGGGCCTGCGCCCCGACCGTGCGCACGTCAAGTGCGCCCGCGTGGTCGGCGAGGTGATGGGCCGTCTGCACCCGCACGGTGACGCCTCGATCTACGACTCCGTGGTCCGGATGGCGCAGCCGTTCTCGATGCGGCTGCCGCTGATCGACGGTCACGGGAACTTCGGTTCGCTCGGCAACGACGACCCGCCGGCCGCGATGCGGTACACCGAGTCGCGGCTGACGGCCGCCTCGATGGCGCTGGTGGAGTCGATCCACGAGGACACCGTCGACTTCGGGCCGAACTACGACGGCAGCGAGCAGGAGCCCACCGTGCTCCCCGCCGCGTTCCCGAACCTGCTGGTGAACGGCGCCACCGGGATCGCGGTCGGCATGGCGACCAACATGCCGCCGCACAACCTGGCCGAGGTGGTCGCCGCCGCCCGGCACCTGATCAAGCATCCGACGGCGGATCTCGACACCCTGATGCGGTTCGTGCCCGGCCCCGACCTGCCGACGGGCGGCCGGATCGTCGGCCTGTCCGGCATCCGGGACGCGTACGAGTCCGGCCGGGGCACCTTCAAGATCCGCGCCACGGTCTCGATCGAGGCGGTGACCGCGCGCCGCAAGGGCATCGTGGTCACCGAGCTGCCGTTCACGGTCGGCCCGGAGAAGGTGATCGCCAAGATCAAGGACCTGGTCGGGGCGAAGAAGCTCCAGGGCATCGCCGACGTCAAGGACCTGACGGACCGTTCGCACGGTCTCCGACTGGTGATCGAGGTGAAGAACGGCTTCGTGCCGGAGGCGCTGCTGGAGCAGCTCTACAAGCTGACGCCGATGGAGGAGACCTTCGGCATCAACAACGTGGCGCTGGTCGACGGCCAGCCGCTGACCCTGGGCCTGAAGGAGCTGCTGGAGGTCTACGTCGACCACCGCTTCACGGTGGTGCGGCGGCGCAGCGAGTTCCGGCGGCGCAAGCGCCAGGAGCGGCTGCACCTGGTCGAGGGCCTGCTGGTCGCGCTGGTCGACATCGACGAGGTGATCGCGATCATCCGGTCGAGCGAGAACGCGACCCAGGCCAAGGAGCGCCTGATGGAGCGCTTCTCCCTGTCGGAGACGCAGACCTCGTACATCCTGGACACCCCGCTGCGCCGGCTCACCCGGTTCGACCGGGTGGAGCTGGAGGCGGAGCAGACCAAGCTGCTCTCCGAGATCGCCGACCTGACCGAGATCCTGGAGTCGGACAGCAAGCTGCGCACCGTGGTCTCGACCGAACTCGGCGCGGTGTCGAAGCAGTTCGGCACCGAGCGGCGGACGGTACTGCTGGAGGCCGGCGCGGTGCCGACCGCCACCCTGTCGGTGCCGCTGGAGGTCGCGGACGACCCCTGCCGGGTGCTGCTCTCCTCGACCGGGCTGCTGGCCCGGCTGGCGGACGGCGAGCCGGTGGAGCTGTCCGACTCGCGGGCCAAGCACGACGTGGTGGTCTCGGCGGTGTCGGCCACCGCCCGGGGCGACGTGGGGGTGGTGACCTCGGCCGGGCGGGCGCTGCGGCTGCCGGTGATCGACCTGCCCGCGCTGCCGCCGTCGCCGACGCTGTCGTTGGCGGGCGGGGCGCAGGTGAGCGAGTTCCTCCGGCTGGAGGACGGCGAGCGGGTGATCGGGCTGACCACGCTGGACGAGTCCTCGCCGGGGCTGGCGCTGGGCACCGTGCAGGGTGTGGTGAAGCGGGTGGTGCCGGAGTGGCCGGCCAACAAGGACGAGTTCGAGGTGATCGCCCTCAAGGAGGGTGACTCCGTCATCGGCGCGGTCGAACTGCGCACGGGCGAGGAGGACTTGGTCTTCATCACGTCCGACGCCCAGCTGCTGCGGTACCCGGCGGGGCAGGTCCGTCCGCAGGGCCGCCCGGCGGGTGGCATGGCGGGGGTGAAGCTGGCGGACGGCGCACGGGTGCTCTCGTTCACGGCGGTGGACCCGGCGGTGGACGCGGTGGTGGTCTCGGTCGCGGCCGCCTCGGCGACGCTGACGGGTGGTGAGCACACCAGTTGGAAGGTCACCCCGTTCGAGCAGTACCCGCGGAAGGGGCGGGCCACGGGTGGGGTGCGGTGCCAGCGCTTCCTGCGCGGTGAGGACGCCCTGGCCTTCGCCTGGGCGGGCCCGGCCCCGGCCCGCGCGGCCACGGCGGCGGGGGCTCCGGTCTCGCTGCCCGAACGCGACCCCCGCCGCGACGGCTCCGGCACCCCGGTGACGGGCACCATCGCGGTGGTGGCGGGGCCGGCCTCGTAGGCAGGTGCTCGGGGCTGCGCTCGGGCAGCTACGGTCAGGGGCTCGGGGCTGCGCTCTGGGCAGCCGCTCGGGGCTGCGCTCTGGGCAGGCGCTCGGGCAGCTACGGTCAGGGGCTCGGGGCTGCGCTGTTGGCAGGTGCTCGGGCAGCTACGGTCAGGGGCTCGGGGAACTGCGAGGAGATCTGGCGTTCGGGTCACTGCGAAAGTGCCTGACCACCCCTGAACAGATCACCTTGCAGGGGCCGGCGTCGCAGTTCCCCGAGCCCCTGACTCTCCCGAAGCGTCTGCCAAAAAGGCCGGCGTCGCCCACGCGGCGGAGCCGCACCACAGCAGTGGCCCGAGCGGTTGGCTGAATCGCGAGGGTAGCCTTGCCTGTGTGAGCACCTGTGCAACGTTGTCGCGCGAACTGACCGAGCCGCTGGCTGCCACGGCGGCGACGGCGGCGACCTGGCTGCTGGTGGAGCAGGCCGGGCCGTGGGGCGCGAAGGCGCTGACCGAGAGCCACCTGGATGCCGGGGTGGGGCGGGCGCTGGACGCTGCCGCGGCGGGTACGGGGGTGCGGGTCGCGCTGATCCGGCGTCCGGGGCGGCATGCCGACTGCCTGCCGACCGCCCGGCACGAGGTGATCGTGGCGCACACGGCGCCGGGCGACTCCTGGGTGCGGCGCACCGAGGTGACCGATCCGGCCGAGCTGCTGGCGCTGGACTTCGCCGCGCTGGGCGCGGGCGTGCACGGCGGCTTCGGCAGCGAGCACCGCGGTGACCCGCTGGCGCTGGTGTGCACCAACGGCCGGCGGGACCGCTGCTGTGCACTGCTGGGCCGGCCGTTGGCGGCCGACCTGGCGGCGGCCGGGCATGCCGAGGTGTGGGAGGCCACCCATCTGGGCGGCCACCGGTTCTCCCCCACCATGCTGGTGCTGCCGTTCGGCTACGCGTACGGGCGGCTGACGCCCACGGGGGCCAAGGAGGTGCTGGCGGCGACCGCCGCCGGGCACACCGTGACGGAGTGGTCGCGCGGCCGCTCGTGCTGGGACCGGCCCGGCCAGGCCGCCGAGCAGGCCGTCCGGGTGCTGACCGGGGAGACGACCGCCGACGCGCTGACCCTGACTCAGCAGGAGACCGCCGACGCCACCTGGTCGGTGACGGTCCGGCACACCGACGGCCGCCGTTGGCTGGCCGAGGTGGTGCAGGGGGTCAGCGAGCCGCCCCGGGCGGAGAGCTGTGGGAAGAGTCCGGCCACCCCGGCCCGGATGGACGTCAGTTCGCTGCGCGAGCTGACCGTGGCTCAGGTCTGAGCCGGTCGACCAGGGCGCAGGCCAGCGTCGTCACCACGAGCAGGGCGAGCAGCGCCCGCAGCAGGGCGCTCTCGTAGTAGACGTCGAGGACCAGCCGCACCGCCAGGTACGCGGCGGCCAGTCCGGCCACCCCGCCGAGGACGAGCGGGAGCAGCGCGTCCCGGACCGGTCGGTGCCACAGGGCGACCGCGCCGACCGACAGGGCCCCGGCCCCCGCGAGCAGCAGGGTGCCGAAGTCGGCGCTGTAGCGGATCGCCAGCGCCGGCACCAGGAAGAGCACCAGTGACCGGCGCAGCACCGCGTCCAGGGCGGCCAGGTTCGGGCCCCCGGCCGGGCGGTCCGGCTGCCGCCGCGCGGTGATCGCGAGCACCGCCAGGGCGAGCAGGAGCTCGGGCCAACGGGCGCCCAGGTGCCCGAGGTTGTAGAGCAGCGCGGTGTCGTAGACCACCATGACCAGCTGGCCGACGGCCCAGAGCGAGGCGGCGAAGAGCAGCAGTCCGGCCGCCCCGGGCTCCCGGTCGGCGCCCCGCTCGCGCCGGGCGAGGGCGGTCAGCAGCGGTGCGGTGAGGAACGCCGAGACTGCCCGGACCGCCAGGTCCTGGCTGGTCCAGGGGTTGTGCAGGCCCCATTCGACCGCCCCGAAGACCACGGAGTAGGAGAGCACGGCCGACCACACCAGCGGGCGGGAGCCGAGCACCGTCCGGTACAGCGCGGGGCTGAGCCGGCGCAGCACGGTGCCGTACGCGAGCAGCACGAACGGCAGTTCCAGGAGGGCCTGGACCCGGAGCACGGTGGGACCGAACAGCCTCGGGGCGGGCAGGTGGTCGGCGACCAGCCGGACCAGCGGGTTGCCGTCCGGCTGGTCGAACCAGCCCGGCGGCAGGTACCGGGTGACGAACGTGACGTCCCCGCCGTGCACCCGCAGCAGGTAGGCGGCGCAGAGCAGTTGATTGAGGTAGACCAGGCCGACGACCCCGGTCAGCAGCACCTCCGGGGTGACGGTGCGACCGGTTCCGGGCGGGGCCGCGTGGCGCAGCAGCCGGGGGCCGAGCCACAGTCCGGCGAGCACGGAGGCGGCCACGGCGGTGTCGACCAGGACGGTGGTGGTGGTCATGCGGACGAACGATAGCCCCGGCGCCGGACCGGCCGGCACCGGGGCTGGGCGGTGGTCAGCCCGCCTTGCTGACGAACTCGGTGGTGTAGGTCCTCGCCAGGTCGATCGAGGCTTCCTTGCCCTTGACGTCCGGGTGGAAGGCGGCGAGGACCGCGAGGACGGTCTTCGGGCCCTCGGGCGGCATCACGCCGTCGGTGGTGAACATCGGCAGGGTGGCCTTGATCGCCTCGGCGTACTGCTCGGCACCGCCCTGGGCGTAGTCGGCCGGCATCTGGGCGGCGATCTCGGCGGGGGTGTGGGTGGACATCCACTTGAGGGTCTTCACGAAGGCGTTCGCCAGCTTCTGGGCGGTGTCCTTGTTCTTCTCGACCCAGTCGGTGTTCATGTAGAGCGAGGAGGACGGGTAGAGCCCGCCGAGCGCGGCCTTGGAGCCCTCGGGGGTGCGCAGGTCGTAGAGCACGGTGCCGAGGTTCTTGGCCAGGATGGTGGCCACCGTCGGGTCGGTGGTCATACCGGCGTCGATGCTGCCCTGCTGCATGGCGGCGATGAAGGTCTGCCCGGCGCCGACCGCGATCGGGCTGAACTCGCTTACCGCGACGCCGTTCTTGACGGCGAGGTACTTGGTGAGGAAGTCGGTGGAGGAGCCGATGCTGGTGACACCGAGCTTCTTGCCCTTGAAGTCCGCGCCGGTCCTGATCGCGTCGGCCTGCTTGGCGGAGACCACCTCGACCTCGCCGGGGGCCTGCGAGAACTGGACCACCGACTCGACGTTCTTGCCCTTGGCCTGCAGGTCGATGGTGTGGTCGTAGAAGCCGACCGCGCCCTGGACGTCCCCGGCGAGCAGGGCGGTGGTGGCGTTGACGCCGGCCGGTTCGGTCAGCAGCTCGACGTTGACGCCGGCCTGGGCGAAGTGGCCGAGCCGCTGGGTGAGCATCGCGGGGAGGTAGATGACCTTGTCCAGGCCACCGACCATGATCTTGACCTTAGGTCCTTCGACGGTCTGCCCGGCCTCCGCGTGGGTGGAGGAGGCGGCGTCGTTCGCACAGGCGGTGAGGGAGAGGAGCAGCGCGGCGGCGAGGGCTGCGAGGGCGGTTCTGCGCATGGGGGGTCTGCCTGTCTCTGCGGGTGGGGTGAGGGTGGGTCAGCGACCGTCGCCGGAGTCGGCGGGCTTCCAGCGGAAGAGCCGCTTCTCGGCGAAGGTGAGCAGGCCCTCGGTGAACAGGGCGACCACCGCGAGGATGGTCATCGCGGCGTACACCCCGGCGGCGTTGAAGGTGCCCTGGGCGGCCGCGACCAGCAGACCCAGGCCCTTGGTGGCGCCGATGTACTCGCCGACGATGGCGCCGATCAGGGCGAAGCCGAAGCTGACGTGCAGGCTGGTGAAGATCCAGGTGGTGGCGGCCGGGATGACCACCTGGAGGGTGAGCCGGCGCTGGTCCGCGCCGAGGATGCGGGCGTTGGCGATCAGGTTGCGGTCCACCTCGCGGGCTCCCTGGAAGGCGTTGAAGAAGACCGGGAAGAAGACCAGCACCACGGCGGAGGCGACCTTGGAGGCCGGGCCGAGACCGAACCAGATCAGGAAGATCGGGGCCAGCACGATCCGCGGGATGGCGTTCAGGACCTTGATGTACGGGCCGAACACGTCGGCCAGGAAGCGGATCCGGCCGAGCGCGATGCCCAGCAGGACGCCGCCGGTTACCCCGATCACCCAGCCGGTGAGGGCCTCGTAGAGGGTGTAGCCGATCTGCTCGCCGAGCGAGCCCTGGGCGGTGCCGTGGGTGACCCACTGCCAGATCTGGGCCCAGATCCTGGACGGCTGGGAGAAGTTGAACGGGTCGACGACCTCGGTCCTGGCGCACAGCTCCCAGAGGCCGAGGAAGGCGACCAGGACCCCGGCCCGGGCCCCGTACACGGTGAACTTCCGGTTCCGGGCGGCCCGTTCGCGGGCGGCGGTGCGGGTGACGACGGGTGCGGCGGCCGGTGCGCCGGCGGCGGTCTCAAGCGGCATTGCCCGCTCCTCTCTCCCGGGTGATCCGGACCTCTTCGCCCAGCGACGCCCAGATCTCGCGGTAGAGCTCGACGAAGCGCGGTTCCAGCCGGACCGCCTCCACGGTGCGCGGCCGGGGCAGGTCCACGGTGAAGATCTCCTTGACGGTGGCGGGGCCGGCCGTCATGACCACCACCCGGTCGGCGAGCGCGATCGCCTCGTCCAGGTCGTGGGTGACGAAGACCACCGAGGAGCCGGTGCCCGCCCAGAGTTCGAGCAGCTGATCGGACATCAGGGCCCGGGTCTGCACGTCGAGGGCCGAGAAGGGCTCGTCCATCAGCAGGATCTTCGGGTCGTTGACGAAGGTCTGGGCGAGCGCGACCCGCTTGCGCATGCCGCCGGAGAGCTGGTGCGGATAGCGGTCCTCGAAGGCGGCCAGGCCGACCCGGGCCAGCCAGTCGCGGGCCCGCTCACGGGCCTCGGCCACCGGGGCGCCGCGGAACCGGGGGCCCGCCATCACGTTGGAGAGCACCGTCCGCCAGGGGAAGACGGCGTCCTGCTGAAAGACGAAGCCGACCTGGCCGTTGATCCCCTCGACCTGCTCGCCGTGCACCCGCACCTCGCCCTCGGTGGGCTCCTCCAGGCCGCTGACCAGGGTCAGCGTGGTGGACTTGCCGCAGCCGGTCGGGCCGACCACCGCGACGAACTCGCCCGGGGCCACCGTCAGATCGAGGTCCCGGACGGCGGTGTGCAGGGTGCCCGAGGGCGTCCTGAACCGCTTGGTCGCACCGGTCAACTCGATCGCCGGGGCTGTGTCTGTCAGCCCGCTCATCTCCACCTCCGAGGTCCCGGCGCCGTCGCCGGGGTCTGTGTCTGCCCCGGAGGTTAGGAGTGGCGCGGGTCACGGCGGCACCCTTGCGGGCGTACTGCGGCTTCCTGGCGTTGAGGGCTGTTCTGCTCCTTTTGCTTCCGCTACAACAGCGGGGCGGGGGCTGACAGAAACACCGGGGAAACATATGGTGTCGATCCCACCCGAACCGTCAGGAAGGAGACCCGAGTGAGACGCCTGCACTGGCCGCGCCGGGTCTTCGCCCAACTGCTGCTGAGCCAGACCGTGGTCACGGTCGGGGTCACCGCCGTGACGGCGGGCCTGTTCCTGGCCCCGGTGAGCCGGGAGCTGGACCACGACGCCAAGCAGCGGGCGCTGTCGATCGCCCAGTCCACCGCCGCCGACGAGGCGATCGTCCGGGCCGCGGCCGAGCAGGACGAGGTGGCCGCGCAGCGCAACGCCGAGCAGATCCGGCTGGCCACCGGCGCCAGCTTCGTGGTGGTCACCGATCTGGACGGCATCCGGCTCTCGCACACCGACCCGTCGAAGATCGGCTTCCGGGTCAGCACCGACCCGGAACCCGCGCTGCGCGGGGAGAGCGTGACCGCGATCCAGCAGGGCACGCTCGGCCGGACGGCCCGGGGCAAGGTGCCGCTGAGACTGGCGGACGGCCGGATCGTCGGCGAGGTGTCGGTCGGGATCAGCGACCTCTCGATCCGGCGGCGGCTGCTCAGCATGGTGGCGGGCATCCTGTTCTGCGCGGGCGCGGGCCTGGCGGCCGGGCTGCTGGCGACCCTGGTGCTGGCCCGGCGGCTGAAGCGGCGCACCCACAACATCGCGATCGCCGACATCTCCGCCCTGCTGGTCGAGCGGGAGGCGATGCTGCACTCCATCCGGGAAGGCATGGTCGCACTCGACCGGCGCGGCCGGGTCCGGCTGGCCAACGACGAGGCGGTCCGGCTGCTCGCCCTGCCGGCGGACTGCACCGGGCGGGCGATCGACGAGCTGCTGCCGCCCGGCCGGCTGGCCGAGGTGCTCACCGGCCGGATCGAGGGCACCGACCTGCCCGCCGTCCGGGACGACCGGGTGCTGGTGGTGAACCGGATGGCCACCGAGCACGAGGGCGCCGTGATCACCCTCCGGGACCGCACCGAACTGGAGGCGCTGGTCAGGGAGTTGGACAGCACCCGGACGCTGACCGAGGCGCTCAGGGCGCAGGACCACGAGCACGCCAACCGGATGCACACGCTGCTCGGGCTGCTGGAGCTCGGCCGCCACCGGCAGGCCGCCGAGTTCATCTCCGAGCAGTCGGGCTCGCACGCGGCGGTCGCCGCCGGGATCGCCGAGCAGGTCCAGGACCCGCACGTGGCGGCCCTGTTGGCCGGCAAGGCGGCGGTCGCGGCCGAGCGGGGCGTCCGGCTGGAGATCACCCCGGACAGCCATCTGCCGGACGCGGCGGTCGACCCGCGCGCGCTGGTCACGGTGCTCGGCAACCTGGTCGACAACGCGCTGGACGTGCTCTCCGGCGGGGTGGTCGCGGTCGGCCTGCGGGTCTGCGGCGACGCCCTGCTGATCGAGGTCGCGGACAGCGGCCCCGGCGTGCCGGTCGAGCTGCGGGAGTCGATCTTCGAGGAGGGCTGGACCGACAAGACCGCCCCCGCGCACCGCCCGCGCGGCCTGGGCCTGGCGCTGGTCCGCCGACTGGTGGAACGGTCCGGCGGGCAGGTGACGGTCGATCAGGGGCCGCTCGGCGGAGCGCGTTTCAGTGTCGAACTGCCCGAGGCGCTGCACCCGGCGGTGACCGCGTGATCGACGTACTCGTGGTGGACGACGACTTCCGGGTGGCCGACGTGCACGCCGCCTACGTGGCCAAGGTGCCCGGCTTCCGGGTGACCGGCCGGGCGCACAGCGCCGGGGCGGCGCTGGCCGCGCTGGAGCGCACCCCGGTCGACCTGGTGCTGCTCGACCACCACCTGCCGGACGAGACCGGCCTGGCCCTGGTCCGCCGGATGCGGGCGGCCGGGATCGGCTGCGACGTGATGATGGTGACGGCCGCCCGGGACGTCTCCACCGTGCACGCCGCGATGCAGCACGGCGCCCTGCAGTACCTGGTGAAACCGTTCAGCTTCGCCGGGCTGCGGGAGAAGCTGGTCGCGTACGCCGAGCTGCGGCACGCGCTGGCCGGACCGGCCGCCCGGGAGACCTGCCAGGACGAGGTGGACCGGATGTACGCCACCCTGCGCAGCGCCGCCGCCCCGCCGAGCACCCTGCCCAAGGGCCACTCGGCGCCCACCACCGACCTGGTGCTCGGCGTGCTCCGCCGGGCCGGCCGCCCGCTCTCCGCCCAGGAGGTGGCCGACGACACCGGGCTGAGCCGCTCCACCGCACAGCGCTACCTCAAGCAGCTGGAGCGCGACGGCCGGCTCCGGCTGAGCCTGCGCTACGGCGACACCGGCCGCCCCGAGCACCGGTACGTCCTGCCTACGCCGCTCCCGCCCCGGTGAGCGCGCGGACCTCCAGCTCCGCGTACTTGTCCGGGTCGGCGGCCTCCCGGGAGGTGACGGTGCCGAGCCAGCCGGCCAGGAAGCCGAGCGGGATGGAGACCAGACCCGGGTTCTCCAGCGGGAACCAGTGGAAGTCCGCCCCGGGGAAGACCGCGGTCGGCGAACCGGAGACCACCGGGGAGAACAGCACCAGCACCACGGCCGGCACCAGCCCGCCGTAGACCGACCAGACCGCGCCCCGGGTGGTGAAGCGGCGCCAGAACAGCGAGTAGAGCAGGGTCGGCAGATTGGCCGAGGCGGCCACCGCGAAGGCCAGGCCGACCAGGAAGGCGACGTTCAGCCGCTGGGCGTACAGGCTGAGCACGATGGCCAGCGCGCCGATCACCACGGCGGCGATCCGGGCCACCAGCACCTCCTGACGCTCGGTCACCGGGCGCCCGCCCTCCCGGCGCCAGGCCCGGGCGAACAGGTCGTGGGCGAATGCGGCCGAGGAGGCCAGCGTCAGCCCGGCGACCACCGCCAGGATGGTGGCGAAGGCGATCGCCGAGATCAGCGCGAACAGCAGCACCCCGCCGATGCTGCCCGCTCCCCCGCCCAGCGCCTGGGCCAACAGCGGGACCGCCGTGTTCCCGGCCGGGTTGGCGGTCCGGACGGCGGCGCTGCCGACCAGGGCGGCGGCGCCGAGGCCGAGCACGATGGCCATCAGGTAGAAGCCGCCGATCAGCCCGATCGCCCACATCGTGGAGCGGCGGGCGGCCCGGGCGGTCGGCACGGTGTAGAACCGGGACAGGATGTGCGGCAGCCCGGCGGTGCCGAGCACCAGGGCCAGCCCGAGCGAGAAGAAGTCCAGCCGACTGGCCGCCCCCGTCCCGTACTTGAGGCCGGGCTGGAGGAACGCCTCGCCCGCCCCGCTGCCCCGGGCGGCGGACCGCATCAGCTCGGCCAGGTCGCCGTGGAAGCGGACCAGCACCAGCCCCGTCAGCAGCACCGAACCGGCCACCAGCAGCACGGCCTTGACGATCTGGATCCAGGTGGTGGCCTTCATGCCGCCCACCGTGACGTAGACGATCATCAGGGCACCCACCCCGACGATCGCCCAGGTCTTCGCCGAGCCGTTGCCGGTGCCGAGCAGCAGGGCCACCAGACTGCCCGCGCCGACCATCTGCGCGACCAGGTAGAGCAGGGTGACCACCACGCTCGCGCTGCCCACCGCGCCCCGGACCGGCCGCTGGCGCATCCGCAGCGCCAGCACGTCGGCCAGCGTGTAGCGGCCCGCGTTCCTGACCAGCTCGGCGACCAGCATCAGCACCGCCAGCCAGGCGACCAGGAAGCCGATGCTGTAGAGCACGCCGTCGTAGCCGTAGAGCGCGATCAGGCCGGTGACGCCCAGGAAGGAGGCGGCCGAGAGGTAGTCGCCGGAGAGCGCCAGGCCGTTCTGCAACGGGCTGAACTCCCGGCCGCCGGTGTAGAACTCCTCGGCGGCCTGCCCCCGGCGGCCGGCCCACAGCGTGATGCCCAGGGTGACCAGCACGATGACGGCGAACAGGACCACGGCCAGACCGTGTCGGGCGCTGTTCACCGCAGTTGGTCCTGGGTGTCCCAGCGCAGCTCCAGGGCGGCCGCGTCCCGGCCGGCCCGGGCGTTCCTGGCGTAGAGCCAGGTGAGCACGAAGGTGGAGGAGAACTGCAGCAGGCCGAACACCCAGGCCACGTTCAGCGGACCGGCCACCTGCTGCCGCATCAGGCCGGGGGCGGCGGTCTGGGCCACCAGGTAGAGCAGGTACCAGCCGAGGAAGCCGGCCGTGGCCGGGAACACGAACCCCCGGTAGCCGCGCCGGATCTGCTGGAACGCGTCGCTCTCCTGGACCGTCCGGTACACCTCGGCCCGGCCCACGCTCTGCTGGGGTGCGATCTCCTGTTGGGCCACGGCTGCTCCACGGTCGGCATCGGCACCGGAGGGCGAGCCTCCGGTCACCTGGACTGCTCCAGCATGGAACCCCTGCGGAGCCGTTCGCGGTGGCTTTGCAGATACGTTCACTCAATCAGGTGAGCCCCCGTCGACCGACGGGGGCTCAGCTGCGACCGAACAGGGTCAGGCGTCGATCCGCGAACGGTCCATGGTGGCCGCCGAGTCGACGATGAACTCCTTGCGCGGCGCCACGTCGTTGCCCATCAGCAGGTCGAAGACCCGCTCGGCCTGCTCCAGGTCGCCCAGGTTGATCCGCCGCAGGGTGCGGTGGCGCGGGTCCATGGTGGTCTCCGCCAGCTGGTCGGCGTCCATCTCACCGAGACCCTTGTAGCGCTGCACCGGCTCCTTCCAGCGCATCCCCTTGCGCTGGAACTCCAGCAGGGTGGACCGCAGTTCGGCGTCGGAGTAGGTGTAGTGGTACTTCTCCTGGCCGCGCTTGGGAGCGGTCAGCTCCGTCCGGTGCAGCGGCGGGACGGCGGCGAACACCCGGCCCTGCTCCACCATCGGGCGCATGTAGCGCTGGAACAGCGTCAGCAGCAGGCAGCGGATGTGCGACCCGTCCACGTCGGCGTCGGCCATGAAGATCACCCGGCCGTAGCGGGCCTGGTCGATGTCGAAGGTCCGGCCCGAACCGGCTCCTATGACCTGGATGATCGAGGCGCACTCGGCGTTCTTGAGCATGTCGGCGACGGACGCCTTCTGCACGTTCAGGATCTTGCCGCGGATCGGCAGCAGCGCCTGGAACTCCGAGTTGCGGGCCAGCTTGGCGGTGCCGAGCGCCGAGTCGCCCTCCACGATGAAGAGTTCGCTGCGCTCGACGTCGTCGCTGCGGCAGTCGGCCAGCTTGGCCGGCAGCGAGGAGGTCTCCAGCGCGGTCTTCCGGCGCTGCGCCTCCTTGTGCTGACGGGCCGCCACCCGGGTCCGGGCAGCCGCCACCACCTTCTCCAGCACGGCGCGGGCCTGCAGCTTCTCGTCCTTCTTGGCCGAGGTGAGGAAGGCCTTCAGCTCCTTGGCCACCACCGCCGCGACGATCCGGTTGGCGGCCGAGGTGCCGAGCACCTCCTTGGTCTGCCCCTCGAACTGCGGCTCGGCCAGCCGGACGGTGACCACCGCGGTCAGGCCCTCGGTCGCGTCGTCCTTGGTGATGTCGTCCTCGGCGACCCGGAGCAGCTTGCCCGAGCGCAGCGCCTCGTTGACCGTCTTGGCGAGCGAGCGCTCGAAGCCGGTGACGTGGGTGCCGCCCTTGGGGGTGGCGATGATGTTCACGAAGGAGCGCAGCGTGGTGTCGTAGCCGGCGCCCCAGCGCAGGGCGATGTCCACCCCGAGCTCGCGGGTGACCTCGGTCGGGGTCATGTGACCGAGCGCGTCCAGCACCGGGACGGTCTCCTTGAAGCTGCCCTCGCCGTGCAGCCGGAGCACGTCGCAGACCGGCTTGTCCGGGGCCAGGAACTCGCAGAACTCGCTGATCCCGCCGTCGAAGCGGAAGGTCTCGGTCTGGACCTTCTCACTCTCCGTCAGGCGCTCGTCACGCACGATGATGGTGAGGCCGGGGACCAGGAAGGCGGTCTGCCGGGCCCGGGCGTGCAGGTTCTCCAGCGAGAGCCTGGCCTCCTTGAGGAAGATCTGCCGGTCGGCCCAGTAGCGGACCCTGGTCCCGGTCTTCCCCTTGGCGACCTTGCCCTTCTTCGACATCCCGCTGCCCGCCTCGAACGGGGCGTCCGGGCTGAGCTCGGTGAAGATGCCCGGCGTGCCGCGCCGGAAGCTGATCGCGTGCACGTGGCCACCCCGGTCCACCTCGACGTCCAGCCGCGCGGAGAGCGCGTTGACCACCGAGGCGCCGACGCCGTGCAGACCACCCGAGGCGGCGTAGGAACCGCCGCCGAACTTGCCGCCGGCGTGCAGCTTGGTCATCACGACCTCGACCCCGGAGAGCCCGGTCTTCGGCTCCACGTCGACCGGGATGCCACGGCCGTTGTCCTTGACCTCGACCGAGCCGTCCTGGTGCAGGACCACCTCGATCCGGTCGCAGTGGCCCCCGAGCGCCTCGTCCACCGCGTTGTCGATGATCTCCCAGACGCAGTGCATCAGGCCGCGGCTGTCGGTGGAGCCGATGTACATGCCGGGGCGCTTGCGGACCGCCTCCAGCCCCTCCAGGACGAGCAGGTGCCGAGCGGTGTAGTTGGAGCCGTCGTCTCCGGCCAGCAGGGCGGGCGACGCGTTCGGATCGGCGCTCACTCGGTGTGCACTCCTCAATGACGTTCTGACTCGTCTGACTTCCGGCCCGGTGCTTCCCCGGCCGGCCCCACAGTGTTCCCAATGCCTGAGACACATCGGAGACGGCCTGCGCAGCTTGTACGCGCTGCGCGAACAAGGTCTGCGCCGGATCCGGGGTCACCGGAGCGCCATCTCCTCCTGCCACCACGGGTCCTGAAGGACCGTCGCCCGGGGAGCAGGCGGTGGAGCAGGCGATATGCAGGCTACCGGTGTCGGGGACGGGGCTTATGCTCCAACCCAGCAGAGGATTATGCTACGCGGACCTCGACACCCGACCGATCGGGAGTTCGAGCCAAATGGCGAGTCCTGGGATTCGGCAGGCATGAACCGCCGACGCCTTGGGCACGTCCTCAGCAACAACACAGCAGAATCCTCAGAGAAGAAAAGCCACGAGCGGGAACGTTTTCGGCCTGGTTGGATGTTGACCCTGGTACGACAGCTCGTCGAGCTAGAGAAGAGGCGACGTGACTACTGTTCTGACCCCTGCGAGCCCGCTCACCGCGGCCGACCGCTGCGACCGCTGCGGCGCCCAGGCCTACCTGCGCGTCGTACTCGCGAGCGGCGGAGAGCTGCTCTTCTGCGCCCACCACGGGCGGAAGTTCGAGCCCGAGCTCAAGAAGATCGCGTCCGAGATACACGACGAGAGCGGCCGCCTCACGGAGCCGAGCACCAACGCCTCGGAGGACGAACGCTGAGTTCGCCGCTCGCACAGGCGAGCGCGCAGAGCTGACCGACGGAGCCGGGCGGCCCACCCCTCGCGGGGCGGGCCGCCCCCGCCCCCCCCGGCTCCGGCGCCCCCGCCCCGCACGCGGTGGGGGGGGGCGTGCGAGAACGCGCGGAGGGGGGCGCCACGCGGCGA
>NZ_JBIWML010000025.1:0-62291 GCF_044766665.1 Kitasatospora sp. NPDC101801 | reverse complement strand
CTCGGGCGCGGCCGCCTCCCGGCCCCCCCCCCACCCGCCGCGGCGGACCACCGGTGTGTGCGCCGCGCCCCCCGCCCCCCCCCCGGGGGCCCCCCCCCCCCCGGGGCGCCCCCCCCCGGGGGGGGGGGCCCCCCCGGCTCCGTCGCGTCTCCGACGCCCTGTCACCTGACGAGGTGTCGGAGCGTGTCCGTCAGAGCACGGAGCGTACCGCGTCGGAGACCGCGGCCACCCTGGTGTAGACCCCGGGGTACCTCGGGTCGGCGCAGCCGGTGCCCCAGGAGACCAGCCCGACCAGCCTGCCGTGCACCACCAGCGGGCCGCCGCTGTCGCCCTGGCAGGCGTCCTTGCCGCCCTTCTCCTCGCCCGCGCAGACCATCACGCGCGGGTCGTAGGCACCGTCCTCACCGTGCGAGTACGCGTGGCCACAGGCCTCGTCCGAGACGATCGGCACCTGGACCGAACGCAGTCGCGTGGAGTAACTCCCGTTGCCCTTGGTGTCACCCCAGCCGAAGACCGTCGCCGGGGTGCCCGGCGCGTACGGCTCGTTGTCGCCCTGCCCGAGCAGCTCGATCACCGGGCGGCTGCCCTGCGTCTCGGCCAGCGTGAGCACCGCCACGTCGTTCAGGTTCCGGGAGAAGTCGTACTCGGGGTGCACCCAGATCGCCTTCACCTCGACCTCGCGGCCGGCCCGGCCGCTCAGGTCGTCCCGGCCGATCACCGCCCGCAGGCCGGGCCGCTTCACCTGGTGACCGGTGCTCTCGTCGAAGAAGCAGTGCGCGGCGGTGACCACCTTGGTCGGCGAGACCAGCGCGGCGCCGCAGAACTGGCCGGAGCGGGCGTTGCCGAACTGCTGGCGGCTCGCCAGCGCGACCATCCAGGGCAGTTGCTGGGTGCTGACCTCCTGGCCGCCGACGATCCTGCGCTGCGCCTGGGCCGGCGTGGCCGCACCGAGCGCGAGGAGCGAGGTCGGCAGGGTGGCGAGCAGCGCCAGGGCGATCCCCCGGCGGTGGCGCCGGGCGGGCGGCGGGGTCGGGCGGGCGTCCAGGATGGGCGGCACCGGATTCTCCAAGCTGGGTCGGCGGCAGCAACCGGCACAGCGTAGTGGAACGATCACGCACCGTGCGGTCGCCCGCGCCGGGAACACCCGGACGGGGGACCCGGCCCAGGGCCGTTTGACCAACACCCGCCCCTGGACGGCCCGAAGGGCCCGGAGCTGGTGTGCTCCGGGCCCTTCGGGGTGACGCCTGCGGGAGGTGACTCCCGATCAGTCGAGGTAGTCGCGCAGCACCTGCGAACGCGACGGGTGGCGCAGCTTCGACATGGTCTTGGACTCGATCTGGCGGATCCGCTCACGGGTCACGCCGTAGACCTTGCCGATCTCGTCCAGCGTCTTCGGCTGACCGTCCGTCAGGCCGAAGCGCATCGAGACCACGCCCGCCTCGCGCTCGCTGAGCGTGTCCAGGACGGAGTGCAGCTGCTCCTGGAGCAGGGTGAAGGAGACCGCGTCGGCCGGGACGACCGCCTCGGAGTCCTCGATCAGGTCACCGAACTCGCTGTCGCCGTCCTCACCGAGGGGGGTGTGCAGGGAGATCGGCTCGCGGCCGTACTTCTGGACCTCGATGACCTTCTCGGGGGTCATGTCGAGTTCCTTGGCCAGCTCCTCCGGGGTGGGCTCGCGGCCCAGGTCCTGGAGCATCTGGCGCTGGACGCGGGCCAGCTTGTTGATGACCTCGACCATGTGCACCGGGATGCGGATGGTGCGGGCCTGGTCGGCCATCGCGCGGGTGATCGCCTGCCGGATCCACCAGGTCGCGTAGGTGGAGAACTTGTAGCCCTTGGTGTAGTCGAACTTCTCGACCGCACGGATCAGGCCCAGGTTGCCCTCCTGGATCAGGTCCAGGAAGAGCATGCCGCGGCCGGTGTAGCGCTTGGCCAGCGAGACCACCAGGCGGAGGTTGGCCTCCAGCAGGTGGTTCTTGGCCCGGCGGCCGTCCTCGGCGATGATCTCCAGCTCGCGCTTGAGCTTGGGGGCGAGCTTGTCGGCCGCGGACAGCTTGTCCTCGGCGAACAGGCCGGCCTCGATCCGCTTCGCGAGCTCGACCTCCTGCTCGGCGTTGAGCAGCGGGACCTTGCCGATCTGCTTCAGGTAGTCCTTGACCGGGTCGGCGGTGGCACCGGCGACCGCGACCTGCTGCGCCGGGGCGTCGTCCTCGTCGTCGTCGGAGAGCACGAAGCCCTTCGACTCCTCCTCCGGCTCGGCCTCGGGCTTGTCGCCGGGCAGCGCATCGTCCTCGATCTCGTCCTCGGGGCCGGGCTCGTCGCCGCCGGACTTGGCGGCGGTCTTCTTGGCGGCGGTCTTCTTCGCCGGGGCGGCCTTCTTCGCCACCGCCTTCTTGGCGGGCGCGGCCGCCTTCTTGGCGGTGACGACCTTGACCTCGCCGGTCACGGCGTCCGTCTCCAGGCTCTCCACCACGCGGACCTCGGCCACGACCGGGGCCGCGACGGGGTTCGCGGACGGCGCGATCCGCACCGGCGGCTTGGTGGGGGCGGACGGGTTGCGGGTGGTGACGGCCTTGGCCGCCGTGCGCTTGGCAGTGGTCTTGGCCGCGACGCTCTTGCGCTTGGCGGCGGTGGGCTCCGCCGCGCTGACCATGAGGTCCACACCCTCCTCAATCAGAACCTGATTGAGGCTGCGCATGACGTTCTTCCACTTGGTGACCGGGATCTGGTCCGCCTCGAAAGCCTGACGCACGTCGTCACCGGCGATCTGCCCCTGGGCCTTGCCCCGCTCGATGAGCGCCAGCAGAGCCGCGGACTCGGCGATCTCGGGGGGGAGCGAACGGGATGTGCTGGCCGACACGAACAACCTCTCGGACGATGAGTTAACTCGACACCAGTACCCGGCTGCCGAGGCGACAGGAGCGGCCACGCGCGATCCGCGCTGGCCCGGCTCCGACCGGCTCGGGCTTGAGGACTGGGGTGTGCAGGACGGCAGCGGCGCCGCAGACCAACACAGCATTCTGACACGGTGGTGGTATTCCGGAGTTGCTTCCGCTCCGTACACATCGCCGCTGCTCCTCAAGTGTTACGCATGGCCTTGGTGGCGCCGGTCACACCGGTGGGCCCCGAGCGGCCCGGATCACGGCCGAAACACGGCCATGGCCCTTCAGCCGCAGGTGAAGACGGCTGAAGGGCCATTGGGTACCGACGCGTATCCGTACTCGGATCGTTGCCTTTCGGGCTCGTGATCGAGGTTTGGTTCGACCGTCCGGACGGCGTTCGACCTGGCAGGGTGCCGGATCAGGGCTCGCGGGCGGTGCCGCGAGCCGGGTTCACGATCGGGGTCGGCGGCCGGAGCCGGCCGTCAGTGCTCGCGGGGGGCCGGGACGGAGTGCTCGACCTCGGGGTGCACGGTGAGCAGGGCACGGACGGCGGCGTCGGCGGCGGTGCCGTCACCGGTGCCGAGTGCGTCGACCAGGCGGATGTGCAGGTTGACCGAGGACTCCGACGGACGCTCGCAGGAGGTGGCCGGGCCGCCGGAGACCTGGAGCGAGCAGGAGACGATGCTGGAGAGGTGCTCCAGCATCCGGTTCCCGGCCATCTGCAGGATCAGCGCGTGCAGTTCGAGGTCGGCCCGGCCGTAGCCGACCACGTCGCCCTGGGTGGCGGCGAGGCCCATCAGCTCGGCCAGCTCGGCCAGCCGCTGCTGGACGTCCTCCCGGCCGTGGCCGGCCGCCAGCCGGGCCGCCAGCGGCTCGATCGCCCAGCGGAGCTCGAACAGCTCGCGGCGCTGCTCGTCGCGCTGCGGCCCGTAGGCGCGCCACTCGATGATGTCGGGGTCGAGCAGGTTCCAGTCGCTGACCGGACGGACCCTGGTCCCGACGTTCGGCCGGGCGCTGACCAGGCCCTTGGCCTCCAGGACCCGGAGGGACTCGCGGACGACGGTGCGGGAGACCTCGAACCGCTGGCCGATCTCCTCCGGCACCAGCGGACGGTCGGCGCCCAGGTCGCCGGAGACGATCATCTGACCGAGCTGCTGGACCAACTGGCCGTGCAGGCCGCGGCCCCGGCTGCTGGTGGTCTTCCGGCCGACCCGGAGCTCGGACTCGGCGCCCTCCCATCGGGGGGCGGGCGGGGTGGGCCGTTCGGCGTAGGAGAAGCGGTCCAGCTCGGCGGGGCCGACTGCGTCGGACGGGCGAGCGGTGGTCATGGTGGGGTGCGCAAGGGTACTCACAGGTCCTTTGTCGGCGATCGGCGGGCCCGGCTTGAGAATTCTCGTGAAAAGCACACGAAAGGGTGATCGCCCGTGACCGGATAATTGACTTCTTATCAGCCAGAAGCCACCATTTCGCCCCTGGGCCGCCAGGCTTGGTGACAGGACGTCACCAATGCCGTGGCGCAACCCGATCCGCGCGTCCGCACGGCTGCGGCGGGCACCGGTCAGAGCGCGCGGCGGCGGACCTGGACCAGCAGGCCGGCCGACAGCAGCAGCACCGCCGGCACCGAGACGGCGGCCAGCAGCAGGCCGTCCAGCGCCGGGGCGACCGCCAGCTGCTGGGCATCGGCGCCGCGCACCAGGTCCAACCCGTACTGGAACGGCAGCAGTTCACGCAGTTGGCCCGGCCAGACCCGGCCGCTCTGTCGGAGCAGCAGCGACAGCACCGGTTCGAGCAGGGCGGGGACGGCGCACAGGATCAGCAGACCGGCCGCGGCGCTGCGCACCAGCGAGGTGACCAGCAGCCCGGCCCAGCCCGCCAGCGCGGTCAGACCGACGAAGAAGACCAACGGGCGGAGCGGGTCGGCGAATTCGGCCGAGGCCGGGTCGAACAGGGCGGCGACCTGCGCCCCCGGGGCGTGCAGCAGCCGCAGCACGGCCGCGTCCAGCAGCACGGTGGCGGCCGCGACCAGCACCGCCAGGACGCCGGTCACGGCCAGCTTGGCGACCAGCAGCCCGAGCCGGCGGCGGTACGAGACCCGGCCGGCCGGCAGTCCCGGGTACCGGACCTCGTGGCCGTACGACATCGCACCGATCGCCCCGGCGCCGAGCGCGGCGATCGGGAGCGGCAGCAGCGGGACGACGGCCGTCACGCAGCGGACCGCGGCGGCCGTGCCGAGCTCTCCGGCGGGGAGCTGGCGGGCCAGCACCGCCGCCACGGCGGCGTCGGTCAGCAGGACGGCGGCCAGGATCAGCCAGGTGGACCGGAGGCCGCGCAGCCGGCGCACCTCGTATGCCAGTACGCGCACGGTCACTCGCTCCGGTGGTCGGGCCCGGCGACGGGCCAGGGGGTGGGACGGCGGGTGGGGTGGGGGGCCGGGGCCTCGTCACGGAACAGCTGACGACCGGTCAAGCCGGTGTTGTGCGGCGGCTGTTCGGCGCCGGCACCGGCACCGGCGGCGGCGAGCTGCGGGACCAGGGTGGCGGTCTGCTCCTCGGGACGCTCGGGGTGCTCGGCGGGCTGCCTGGCGCGCTCGGTGGTGTGGCCGGGGTGCTCGGCGGCGTGGCCGGGGTGCGCCGACTGGTCGGCCTGCCCGGGCAGGCCGGACTGGGCGGTCTGCTGCGGCGGCTGGGCGTCGCCACGCTGGGCCCCCGGGGCGTCCGGCGGGATCGGCAGGACGTGGCCGGAGCGACCGGAGGCGGTGGGCAGGGCGGGGTACGGGACGGGCTGCTCGACCACCCGGTCGGCCAGCTCGTGCAGCAGGATGCCGTGGCGGTAGGCGAGTTCGCCGATCTCGGTGCGGCCGAGACCGCTCACCGCGATGCCCACCCCGCCGTCCCGGCGGACCTGGTGGCCCTGCTCGGTCAGCAGGTCGGCCAGCCGGGCCATCTGCGGGCCCCGGACCGACACCTCGGGGTGCAGCCTGGTGCGACGGAACTCGACCACCGGCTGGTCGGCCACCAGCCGCCCCTGGTCCAGCGTGACCACCCGGTCCGCCAGCAGCGCGGCCTCACGCGGTGTGCGGGTGGTGACCAGGACGGTGCCGCCGGAGACCGCGAAGGAGCGCAGGAAGGAGTGGAACCACTCGACGTTGCGCGGGGACAGACCCTCGGTCGGGGCGTCCAGCAGCAGCGTCCCGGGCGAACCGAGCAGCGCGACCGCCAGGGCCAGCCGGCGGTGCATTCCGGGCGAGAACGAGCGCAGCCGGTGTCCGGCGACTCCCGCCAGCCTGGTCTGCTCCAGCAGTTCGTCGGCCCGGGAGGCGGGGACGCCGACCGCGCCCGCGAGCATCCGCAGGTGTGCGCGGGCCTTCAGACCCGGGTGGCCGCCGCTGGCGGCGACGTCGCCGTCGGCGCCGGGGAGCAGCACGCCCACGTGGCGCTCGGGACGGCGGAGCCTGCGGTACGTCCGGCCGTCGAACAGGGTGATGCCCTGGCCACGCTCCAGTTCGACCATCAGCCGCAGGGCGGTGGTCTTGCCCGCGCCCTCCGCGCCCAGCAGGGCGGTGACCACGCCGGGGCGGGCGTCGAAGCTCAGGTCGAGCAGGGCCGGTGCGCGGCCCCGGCGGTAGACCTTGGTCAGTCCGGTGATCTGGATCATCGCTGCCTGCTCCCATGTCTCGGCCGACCGGGGCCACGGAGCACCGCTGGCCCCGAGCCTGCACAGTAGGGCGAGCAAGGCGAGAAACCGGGCATTACGGACGCAGCTGGGACGGTGTGCCCGTCCAGCTCACCCGATCAGGGGACAGCGGCGGGGCCGGACGTGGCAGTCGGCGAGCACCGGCCGGGGCCGGCCGGGGCGACCCCGGGGGCTGACCTGCGTCACGGCTCGGGTCAGGACTCGGGTCAGGCCTCGGGGCGGAGCATCGGCGGGTTGAGCACGGTGGCGCCGCCCGCCTTGAAGAGCTGGGCGGGGCGGCCGCCCTGACGGGTCGTCGTCCCGCCGGTGGGCAGCAGGAAGCCCGGGGTGCCGGTGACCTTCCGGTGGAAGTTCCGGGGGTCGAGGACGACGCCCCAGACCGCCTCGTAGACCTGGCGCAGCTCGCCGACGGTGAACTCGGGCGGGCAGAACGCTGTGGCCAGCGAGGAGTACTCGATCTTGGAGCGGGCCCGCTCCACGCCGTCGGTGAGGATCCTGCCGTGGTCGAAGGCGAGTGGCACTCCCTCGACCGGGGCGGGGCCGAGCAGATCGCCGACCGGGGCCCACCGGGCGCTGCTGGCGTCGCCGCCGGGCTGCGGGGTGGGCAGGTCGGGAGCCAGCACCAGGTGGGCCACGCTGACCACCCGCATCCGGGGGTCGCGCTGGGGGTGGCCGTAGGTGGCCAGCTGCTCCAGGTGGGCACCGACCGCGCTCGGGCCCGGGCCCGGTGCGGAGTGGGCGCGCAGGCCGGTCTCCTCGGCCAGCTCTCTGGAGGCCGCCTCGGCGAGGCCCTCGCCGGGCCGGACGAAACCACCGGGCAGCGCCCAGTAGCCCTGGAACGGGGATTCGCCCCGTCGGACCAGCAGTGCACAGAGCGCGTGCTCCCGCACCGTCAGCACCACCAGGTCGACCGTGACTGCGAACGGGGGGAAGGCCGACGGGTCATAACGCGACATGGCGCCGATCATAGTCGTCTCTCTGACGATAAGCACAGCCGTCGGCCGACCTGGTCAGCCGGCCTGCCGGACGGCTCCTGCGCCGCCTGCCGGCCCGCGCAGCCAGCCGGGCGGCCCGCCCGAAGCGGCGCGGCCCGCCCGGCGGGCTCAGCGTGCGCCGAGCTGGAGCTCCGGTGACGCCTCCTCCACGACGGCCACACCGATCCGGCTGACCCGGACCGAGAACGGCTCGCCCGCCACCCGCAGGCCACCGAGCTCCAGCTCCCCCAGCGGTGCGGTGCTGGCCGGGCGGACGGTGACCCGCCCGGCGGGCACGTCGGGCCGGACGCCGGCCAGCGCGGTCACCAGGTGGACCACGGCGGCCGAGGAGAGCGCCGCCGGCCGGCAGGCCGCCGGGTGCGGCACCGGCGGACAGCCCGTCACCCGCTGCTCCCCCGCGTACATCTCGGGCAACCTGCCCTCGAAGTGGGCGGCCGCGTCCAGCAGGCCGTCCAGCAGGATCCGGGCCTCCCGCTCGAACCCGGCCTCGGCCAGGCCCGTGACGGCGAGCACCGTCTCGTGCACCCGGCTGGCGCCACTGCGGTGGCCGAGCGGGTTGAACCGGGGCGATTTGGCGCTGAGGGTCCGCAGGCCCCAGCCGCAGTCGAACTCCGGGGCCACCAGGCGCTGCGCCAGGATCCTGGTCTGCTCCCGGTCGAGCAGGCCCTCGTGCTGGGCGCCGCCTCCGGCCAGGCCGAGATCCAGCAGGTGCACGAAGGAGGACGCGACGGCGGGCAGCGGGCGCCCCGGGCCGACAAGTGCCCCGGCGGGGCGGCCACCTGACAGGTCGTCGATCCAGAACTGATCCCGGAAGCGGTCGCGCAGACCGGCCGCCCAGGCCCGCCACTCCGGGGCGCCGGGGCGGCCGAACGCCTCCAGCAGCTCGGCCCCGTGCAGCGCGGCGCGGTGGGCCTGGGCCTGTACCTCGCAGCGGGCCGGCACCGGCCGGGCGGCCCGCTCCTCGGCGGAACGGCCGAGGTCGGTGACGAAGCCGACCGGGCCCTCGGGGCCGCCCTCGGCCGCCGGCCGGTCGTCGGAGACGTTGGCGTGCAGGGCGGCGAGTGCCCGCTCGGCGGCGGGCAGCAGGTCGGCGACCTCCTGGCGGGGCAGGCCCCAACGCCATGCCTCCGCCAGCACGGTGACGAACAGCAGGGTCGCCTCGGTGGCCGTGCAGGACGGCGGCAGCTCGGGCCCGGCGTGCCGGAGCACCCCGGGGATCACTCCGGACTGCGGCCCCGAGGTCGGCTGGCGACGGGCCAGCGCGCGCAACGTACCGACCGCCAGCCGGGTGCCGAGCGGCAGCACCAGCCTGGCCGCCCAGAGCGCGTCGGCGGCGGTCAGGCCGAACCGCCAGGGCGCGCCGGAGACGGGGTAGAGATCGGTCGGCCGGTCCGCGTCGGCGACCAGCAGGCTGCCGAGCGCGTCCAGCGAGCGCGGCACCAGGAGCGCCACCCGGGAGTCGTCGCACCTGACCTCGGGCTCGGACCAGGGCAGCGGCACGCCCGCGCCGCGCCCGGTCGGCGGACGGACGCCCACCGGGGTGGCGGTCTCCAGGGCGGTGCTCAGCTCGACCGACCAGCGGGCGCCGGGCTGCACCTCCAAGTCCCAGCGCAGGACGCCGGCACCGGCCAGCACGGCGTGCGGCGAGGGCCGGGCGGTGGCGGTGGCACTGTGCTGCGGACCGGCCCAGCGCAGCCCGGCCGACTGGACCTGCCCGGGCAGGTCCGCCGAGCGCTGGCCCGCGGCGATCTCGGCCAGCAGACCCAGATCCGTGCCGAGCGCGATCTCCAGCGGTATCCGGGCCGGACGGCTGCCGGTGTTCCGGACCGTCACGGTCTCCACGCCGTTGGCGTGGCGGAGGCGTTCGACCGTCAGGGTCGGATCCGGATCGGGGTCGCCGGGCAGCCGGACGGCGCCGACGAAACGGGCCTCGGCCGCCGAGGTGAGCGTGCCCTGGAGCGGCATCGGCTCCATCCCGCCGAGCCGGATCTCCATCCTGGCCAGGGTGCGGACGCCCGCGCGGTAGAAGCCGTGCAGGCCGTGCCCGCGCAGCTGGCCGTCCGGGCCGGAGGCGGCCATCGCCGGGGCGCTGACGCACAGCACGGTGGCGTGCGTGGCGACGGGCTGCGGGCGCGCCTGGACGGGCGGGCGCGGCGGCTGGCCGGGCGCCCCGGCCACCGGGGCAGGATGCGGGGCGGGGTTGGCGCCAGGCGCCTGCTCGGGGCGCGGGACGCCGGCCCTGGACGGTACGTCAGCGGACGGGCCGCCGCCGGCCGGTGCGTACGGCGGGCGCGGGGGCGCGAACTGCCCGGCGGGGCTGCCCGCAGGCTGGGGCACGGAGTGCGGCGGGGCCGCCGGGACGACGCCGGACCAGGCGGGGCCCGGGCCGGTGGAGGCGGCGCCGGGGGCGGGATGCAGAGCGGGCCCGGCGGGACCTGACGGTGCGGCAGACCCGGTGGGGGGCGGCGTGGCCCGGGGCGGCCTTGGGTCGGTCACCAGGCTCTCCTTCTTCGGCCGGTCGACGGCTGGACTGCCGGTCGGCCGGGCTCGTGGTCGATCACGGGCGGGTACGGCTGGGCAGCGGCGGCGGGCGCACCGCTCATGGGGCGTGGGACCGGGCCCACGCCCGGGGTGTGGTGCCGGGCGGCCGGGCCGGCCGTGGCGTGGGCCGCGCTGCCCCGGCACCCGGACACCCGCCGCCCGGACGTCGTTCGATCGGTCGGCGCAGATGACTCGCAGGTTGAACGCACCGCACCTCCCCCAGGTCACGCCGATCCGGCGGCCATCGGCGGACCGCTCGGCCGCCGCACCAGTTGTCGCACCACCTCGAACAGCCGCTGTCGGCGGCGCTCGGCGACGGCTCCCCCGAGTCGTTCGCGGCCGGAGTGCCCCGACCGGATCCCGGCCCTGCGGCTGCTTCGCCCGCGCCAGGATACGGTGCGGTGGCGGCGGCGGGCGCACCGGGAACTCCGTGGGTGGCCACCGCTCAGCGCCTGTGACCAGCGTGTACCGAGGAGTTGTATGTCCACCGCCAGCCGGCTGCCCGGGATTGTCACCACCGACCACGTCTTCCACCTGCCGCTCGACCACCGGACCCCGGCGGGCGAGCAGATCGAGGTGTACGCCCGGGAGGTGGTCGCCTCCGGCCGGGAGGGCGACCACCTGCCGTGGCTGCTCTTCCTGCAGGGCGGCCCCGGCGGCCGGGCGAACCGCCCGATCGGCCGGGACGGCTGGTTGGCCCGGGCCCTGGACGACTACCGGGTGCTGCTGCTCGACCAGCGCGGCACCGGCCGGTCCACCCCCGCCACCCGGCAGACCCTGGCCCGCCGTGGCACCCCCCGGCAGCAGGCCGACTACCTGGCGCACTTCCGGGCCGACTCGATCGTCCGGGACGCGGAGCTGATCCGCCGTCAGCTGCTCGGGGGCTCCGACCGGTGGAGCCTGCTCGGCCAGAGCTTCGGCGGCTTCTGCGTCCTCAGCTACCTCTCGATCGCTCCGGAGGGCGTCCGCGAAGCCTTCGTGACCGGTGGTCTGGCGGGCCTGCGCAGCTCGGCCGAGGACGTCTACCGGGCCGCCTACCCCCGGGTGGCCCGGAAGAACGCCGGGCACTACGCGCGCTACCCGGGCGATGTGACGGCCGTTCAGCGGATCGCCGCGCACCTGCTGGAGCGGCCGGCCGAGCTGCCGGACGGCGGCCTGCTCACGGTGCAGGCGTTCCAGGGGCTGGGCATGCTGCTCGGCACCGGGAGCGGCTCGCACGTGCTGCACTACCTGCTGGAGGACGCCTGGGTCGAGGGTGTCGCCGGGCCCGAGCTCTCCGACACCTTCCTGGCCGAGGTGCAGGCCCACCTCTCGTTCGCCCAGGGGCCGCTGTACGCGGTGCTGCACGAAGCCATCTACGGCCAGCGGTCGGTGGACCCGGCCGGGACCGAGTGGGCGGCGGAGCGCGTCCGCAAGGAGTTCCCCGAGTTCGACGCCGAGGCGGCGGTACGGGAGGGGCGGCCGGTGCTCCTCACCGGGGAGATGATCTACCCCGCGCTGTTCGAGAACGACCCCGCGCTGCGGCCACTGCGGGAGACCGCCCAGTTGCTCGCGGAGCGGACCGACTGGCCGGACCTGTACTCCCCGGAGCGGCTGGCGGCCAATCAAGTCCCGGTGGTGGCAGCGGTCTACCACGACGACATGTACGTCGACACCGCCGACTCGCTGGCCACGGCGGACGCCGTCCGGGGCACCCGGGTGTGGGTCACCAACGAGTGGGAGCACGACGGGCTGCGGGCCGGTGGCGGCGCCGTCCTCGACCGGCTGATCCGGATGGCACGCGGCGAGGTCTAGGACGCGCCGTCCGGAGCCGGGCGGGCCCGTCACCGGGCCCGCCTGGCCCGGTGGGCCCGGTGCGGACGGTGGGCCCGTCTGGCGGCCCGGACGGTGAGCGGGCCCGCCTCCTCCGGAAGGCCGAACGCCGGGCCGCCACCGCCCGCCCGGCCCGAGCGGCGAGCCTTCCGACGGCTCTGCCGGGACGAGGGCGGCCGGCCGGAGCTCCCCGGGTCACCGGCCTGACGGGGCATCCGGGGCTGCTCGGGCCGGTCGGGCTGATTCGCCCCACCTGACGGGTCTGCGGGCTGCTCCGGTGTCGCACGGTGCTGACGCGGCGTCGGCACCGCCGGGCCTCCGGGCGCGGGCGGCGCGGCGGGCGGCGCGGGGTCGTCCGGAGGCACCACCACATCCGCCGGCCGGCGGACCGCCAACCGCTCGCGGGCCCGGCGCTCCTGGCGGACCCGGTCGTGCAGCTCGCTCGGGTGCAGGCCGCCGTTGAGGGACTCGTACAGCAGCTGGGCCAGCGTGTACCCCTGATCCAGGTCGAGCACCCGGGAGAGCACCACCCGGGCCGTCGCGGTGTCCCCCGCCAGCCAGGACGTCCAGGCGAGCAGGGTCAGCGGGGGTGCCGCGTAGTGCTCGAACGGCGGGACGCACTGCCGGGCGAGGTAGCGCCAGAGCCGCTGGGCCGGGACCAGCTCGTCCGGCTCGGCGTACTCGGCGGCGCGGTCGCGGGCCAGCTTGTCCTGGAGACCGACCAGCAGGCGGGCCGTCCGGCCCCGGTCGAGCTCTCGGGCCCCGGCGCCGAACTCGGCCAGCACCTCGGCGAGCAGCACGGCCGTCCGCTCCAGCGTCGCCGACCGGCCGCCGGGGCCGGAGAGCTCGTGGACCAGCTGCGGCCCGGCCCGCTCGATCGCCTCCCGAGCCGGGGCGTCCTCCGGCGGCCCGACCGGGAACAGCCCGGCGGCGATCGCCTTCCGGCTACCGCGCGGCGCCACCCCCGCGAAGGCGGCAGCGGCGGCGACCGGACTGGGCAGCCGGACCGAGCGGATCGGCACCCCGGCCGGGTCGCAGCAGCTCTCGCCGCCGCACAGGAAGGACCACCAGCGGCCGCCCGAGACCAGCAGGGACTCCTTCACCAGCACCCCGGTGGCCCGGAACGCCTGAGCCAGCTGCTCCGCCAGCGGCCGGAGCCCGGCCAGCACCCCCGGGCCGCCGGCCACCCCACCGCCCGCCCCGTCGTCGGCCTCACCCCCGGCTCCGGGGGCCGGGGCGACCGCATCCCGGCAGAGGTAGAGCAGCACCTGCTCGGGCGGCCTGTCCCGCTGCCCGGAGAGCCTGACGAGCAGCCGGGCGGTGTCGGCCGCGACCGAGGGCCAGTCGGCCGGGTCGGTGGGGATGTCGAGCCGGATGACGCCGCCCTGCTGGAGCATCGGCCCCTGCAGGCCCACCGCGACGATGCTGTCGTCGGGGAAGAAGCCGAGCAGGTAGGGCAGCATCTCGGCCATGTCGGCCGGGCCGCGCAGCTGGAGCGGAACCTGCCCGGAGAGCGGACCGGTGACGGACTGGACCAGGTGTTCCTCGTTGCCGTTCATGCCGAGAAGGGTCCCGCCGCAGCCCTTCGCCGTCCGGAGCCCTCCCCGAGCCTGTGGACAACTACCGGGGTCCAGCATCTGTACACCCGTTCGGAGCAGCCGCGAGATGGGTGCAGATCGTGACAAATGACACCCATTCAGATGATCTAATGACCAACCGGCCTCCCCCGCTCACCGTCCGAAGTTCGCCCTCTGTCGTCCCCAGCCTGTATCCATGAGCCATGACCCAGCCGCTGCACCACCCCGCTCCCACCCCCGACCGCGCCGCCGTCCGGGCGCAGGCCGAGGCCGTGCTCCGTGAGCTGGCCGGCCCGACCGCCGTGCTGCGGGAGGACCAGTGGCTGGCCATCGAGGCCCTGGTGGTCGACCACCGCCGGGCCCTGGTGGTGCAGCGCACCGGGTGGGGCAAGTCCGCCGTCTACTTCATCTCCACCGCACTGCTCCGGGCCCGGGGCGCGGGCCCCACCGTGATCGTCTCCCCGCTGCTCGCCCTGATGCGCAATCAGGTGGACTCCGCCGCCAAGGCGGGCATCCACGCCCGCACCATCAACTCGGCCAACCCCGAGGAGTGGGACGAGATCCAGGCCGAGGTGGCGGCCGGCCGGGTGGACGTGCTGCTGGTCAGCCCCGAGCGGCTGAACAACCCCGACTTCCGCGACCAGGTGCTGCCGAAGCTCGCCGCCTCCACCGGCCTGCTGGTGGTCGACGAGGCGCACTGCATCTCCGACTGGGGCCACGACTTCCGCCCCGACTACCGCCGCCTGCGCACCATGCTGGCCGAGCTCTCCCCCGGCGTCCCGGTGCTGGCCACCACCGCGACGGCCAACGCCCGGGTCACCGCCGACGTCGCCGACCAGCTCGGCACCGGCTCGGGCGACCGCGCCGACAGCGAAGCGGGCGCACTGGTCCTGCGCGGCCCGCTGGACCGGGAGAGCCTGAGCCTGAGCGTGCTCCAGCTGCCCGACCCTGCGCAGCGGCTGGCCTGGCTGGCCGACCACCTGGCCGAGCTCCCCGGCTCCGGCATCGTCTACACCCTCACCGTGGCCGCCGCCGAGGAGGTGACCGCCTTCCTCCGCGAGCGCGGCTACCCGGTCGCCTCCTACTCCGGCCGCACCGAGGACGCCGAGCGCCGCACCGCCGAGGCCGACCTGCTGGCGAATCGGGTGAAGGCCCTGGTCGCCACCTCAGCGCTCGGCATGGGCTTCGACAAGCCCGACCTCGGCTTCGTGGTGCACCTCGGTTCGCCCGGCTCCCCGATCGCGTACTACCAGCAGGTCGGCCGGGCGGGGCGCGGGGTGGACCGGGCCGAGGTGCTGCTGCTGCCCGGCCGCGAGGACGAGGCGATCTGGCGGTACTTCGCCTCGCTCGGCTTCCCCGCCGAGGAGCAGGTCAGGCGGACGCTGGACGCCCTCGCCGAGGCCGGCCGGCCGCTCTCCACCGCCGCCCTGGAGCCGAGGGTCGACCTCCGCCGGGCCCGGCTGGAGACCATGCTCAAGGTGCTCGACGTGGACGGCGCGGTCCGCCGGGTGCGCGGCGGCTGGACGGCCACCGGGGAGTCCTGGGCGTACGACGCGGCGCGCTACGCCAAGGTGGCCGAGTCCCGGGAGGCCGAGCAGCGGGCGATGCGCGAGTACGCCACCACCACCGGCTGCCGGATGGAGTTCCTCCGCCGCCAGCTGGACGACGAGCAGGCCGCCCCCTGCGGCCGCTGCGACAACTGCGCGGGCACCCGGCCGACCGCCGAGATCTCGGCGGCGGCCGATGCGGCGGCCCGGGCCGCGCTCGGCCGACCCGGCGTCAGTTTCGAGCCGCGCCGGCTCTGGCCGACCGGCATGGAGGCGATCGGCGTCCCGCTCAAGGGCCGGATCCCGGCGGGCGAGCAGGCCGAGACAGGCCGGGCGCTCGGGCGGCTCTCCGACATCGGCTGGGGCACCCGGCTGCGCGCCCTGCTCGCCGACGACGCCCCGGACACCCAGGTCCCGGCCGAGGTGCTGGACGCGATGGTCACCGTGCTGGCCGACTGGGCGCGCGGCCCGGGCGGCTGGGCCGGCCCGGCGGATGCCGAGGGCAAGCGGGCAGCCCGCCCGGTCGGGGTGGTCACGATGGCCTCGGCCCGCCGTCCGCAGCTGGTCGGCAGCCTCGGCGCCCGGCTGGCCGAGGTCGGCCGGCTCCCGCTGCTCGGGCAGTTGGAGTACGTCGGCGGCGAAGCTCCGCGCGGCGCCCGGAGCAACAGCGCCCAGCGCCTGCACTCGCTGGCCGGCGCCCTGCTGGTGCCACCCGCGCTGCAGGCGGCGATCGCCGCCGCCCCCGGCCCGGTGCTGCTGGTCGACGACCTGGTCGACTCCGGCTGGACGGTCACCGTGGCGGCGCGCCTGCTCCGCCAGGCCGGTGCCGGTCCGGTGCTCCCGCTCACCCTCGCCGTCCAGGCCTGACCGCCGACCGCCGACCGCCGACCGCCGACCGCCGCACCCCGTCCAGGCCTGACCGCCGGCCGCCGCACCCCGTCCAGGGCCGAAGCCGCCAGGAGCCGACCACGGGCGGCCCGCCCCGACCACCCCTGGCCTGCCCCGGCCCGACCCCCGGAGTGGCCCGCCCCGGCCACCCCGGTGGGAGGGCCACCCCACCGACCTGACACAGCCGACCCTCCGTCAGTCGAATGGCAGTCGACTCGCGGTGGAATATATCCGGCAGACCATCGGCATTCGGGCGGCGTTCGTCATTTCATCGTTGCCGCTCGTCCCCATCTGACCTGAGAATTGGGAGGTACCCAGCGCCCGGTCCGACGGACCCGGCCATCGGCGTACGCAGACACCTGCCGCCCAGCACGTCACGGGCGGCGGACCGGGAGGAGGATCGTGATCAACGGCAGCGACCGAAACCGGTTCTCCGGAAGACGCGTTCTCGACCTGGAGAGCTGGCACAGCTCCGACGTCCCCCTGCTGCGCGACCCGCGCGAATTCGTCGCCGAACTGCACCAACGGCACCTCCCGCAGCCGGGCACCACGGTGGTCGCGGTGCTGGACGCGCTGCACCAGGTGACCGCCTCCGCCTCGTTCGCCACCCGCCCGCACGGCGAGGACGGCTGGCAGCACCGGCACGAGATCCTCACCCACCTGCGCCAGGTCACCCCGCACGACCTCCGGCTGGCGCAGCCGAGGCGGACGGCCGTGCTGCTGCGCTGCCGGGACGGTGCGCCGGGCTGGACGCACCAGGACGGCGCCTGGATGTGGGCCCTGCGGGACGCGGCCGCGCTGCACGGGCTGCGCTGCGGCTCGTACATCGCGCTGACCCCGAGCGGCTGGCAGTCGCTCGGCGACGGACGCAGCGGGCGCAACCCGCACTCCGGCTCCTGGGCCGACGGCCCGGTGCACACGGTCACCGAGCTCACCCCGCGTCCGGCGCGTCCGTCCCGCCCGCAGACCGCGCAGGCGAGCTCGGCCGACCTGGTGGCCCCGGTCCGCCCGCTGCACCGGTTCGCCACGGGCTGACCGGGCGTCACGGCACGGCCCGCAGGCCACCCCGGCCGCCGGAGCCCGGGACCGGAGCCCAAGCCCGGGCCCGGGCCCAAGGTCAGAGGCCCAGGGCCGGCGACCGGAGACCCATGAGCCCGACTCCCACACCGAGTTACCCCGAAAGACTGATCGGAAACTTTCCTAACCAAACTCTTGACCCCTCGCTCCGGCGGCTCGATTCTGAACGGTGCCCATCAAGTCCGGCTTCACGCCTGGCACTACCCCCGCACCAGACCCGAGAAGCGAGCAGACATGCCCAGTTCCGCTCCCCGTCGCACCGCCGGCGTGCTGCTGGCCGCCGCCCTAGGTGGCACCGCCCTGCTGCTGGCCCCGACCGCCACCGCCGACACCACCGCGACCGCCGCAAGCCCGGGCGCGATGGCCGCCGCCCCGTACGAGTACCTGGGCTGGGGCAGCCCGCAGAAGCCCACGGACGTGATGGCCGCGACCGGGGTGAAGTGGTTCACGCTGGCGTTCATCCTGTCCGACGGCTCGTGCAACCCGAAGTGGGACGGCAGCCGGACACTGACCGGCGGCTCGGACGAGGCCGCGATCAAGTCGATCCGGGCGGCCGGCGGCGACATCGTCGTCTCGGTCGGCGGTTGGAGCGGCAACAAGCTCGGCGAGAAGTGTTCCAGCGCCACCGCGCTGGCGGGTGCGTACCAAAAGGTGATCAACGCCTACGGCCTGAAGGCGCTGGACATCGACATCGAGGACACCGAGTTCTCCAACGCGACGGTCCGTCAGCGGGTGGTCGACGCGCTGAAGATCGTCAAGACCAAGAACCCCGGCATCGTCACCTACGTGACCATGGGCACCACCCCGAGCGGTCCGGACTCCACCGGCAAGGACCTGATCAAGCGGGGCGCGGCGGCCGGCCTGGCCAACGACGGCTGGATCATCATGCCGTTCGACTTCGGCGGCCACAGCGGCACCATGGGCCAGGCCACGGTCAGCGCCCTGCAGGGCCTGAAGGCCGCGGTGAAGAGCGCCTACGGCTACAGCGACGACGCCGCCTACCGGCACATCGGGGTCTCCTCGATGAACGGCGTCACCGACGAGCCCGGCGAGACCGTCACCACCGGCGACTTCAGGACCATCCTGGCGTACGCCAACCAGCACCACCTCGCGCGGTTCTCGTTCTGGTCCGTCAACCGGGACCGCCCCTGCGGCAGCGGCACCGATGCCGACGCGTGCAGCAGCATCTCCCAGAAGGCGTACGACTTCACCAAGATCGTCGTCCAGTACCAGGGCTGAGGAGACCAACCATGCGCCCACTCAAGGCAGTCGGCGGCCTGGCCGTCGCGGCCCTGCTCGTCGGGGTGGTCACCGTACCGGCCGCCTCGGCCGCCCCGACCCGGTACGAGGCCGAGAGCGCGGCCCGGACACTCGGTGTGGTGGAGGCCAACCACACCGGCTACTCGGGCACCGGCTTCGTCAACGGCGACAACGTGGCGGGCAGTTGGGTCGAGTTCACGGTGAACGCCGCCACGGCGGGCACCGCAACCGTCACGATCCGGTACGCCAACGGCACCACCGTCGACCGGCCCGGCGACCTGGCCGTGAACGGCACGGTGGTCTCCGCCGCCCGCTCCTTCCCCTCCACCGGGACCTGGGACGACTGGGCCACCTCCACCGTCACCGCCCAGGTCAACGTCGGGTCCAACCGGATCCGGCTCACCTCGACCAGTGCCACCGGCCTGCCCAACCTCGACGCGCTCGACCTCGACGTCACCGCGCCGACCGCCGACTACCAGGCCGAGGACGCGGCGACCGGCCAGGCCGCGGTGGCCACCAACCACACCGGCTACACCGGCACCGGCTTCGTCGACTACACCAACGTCGCCGGCAGCCATGTCGAGTTCACGGTCAGCGCCGCCACGGCCGGCAGCGCCGCACTGGCCTTCCGGTACGCCAACGCCGGGACGGCCGACCGGCCGATGGACATCACGGTGAACGGCACCGTGGTCGCCGCCGGGGTGAGCTTCCCGCCCACCGCGAACTGGGACACCTGGGCCACCCGGACGGTCAACGCCACCCTGAACGTCGGGACCAACACGGTGCGGGCCACCGCCACCACCGCCAACGGCGGCCCCAACCTGGACCGGCTCCAGGTCGGCGCCGGTGCCGACACCAGCGCGCCCGGCAGGCCCGGCACGCCCAGCTGTTCGGCCGTCACGGCGAACGGCCTCACGCTGTCCTGGGGCGCCTCCACCGACAACGTCGGGGTCAGCGCCTACGACATCTACGAGCACGGCAACAAGCTCGCGGAGGCGGCCGGCGACGTCACCGCCAAGCAGCTGACCGGTCTCACCCCGAGCACCACCTACAACCTCACCGTGATCGCCCGGGACGCCTCCGGCAACGCCTCGCCGGCCAGCGTCGCGATCGACTGCACCACGCCGGCCGGCAGCGACCCGCTGCCCAGCACCCCCGGCACGCCCACCGTCTCGGGCGTCGGCTCCACCGGCGCGACGCTGACCTGGGCCGCCTCGACCGACGACAAGGGCGTGGTGGCGTACGAGATCCGCAGCGGCAGCGCCGTGGTCAAGACCGTGACCGGTACGCCGCCGGTCACCTCGACCGCCGTGACCGGCCTGGCCTGTGACGCACCGTTCACCCTGACCGTGGTGGCCCAGGACACCGCGGGCGGCTACTCGGCACCGTCCGGGACGGTCTCCTTCACCACCGGGGCCTGCTCCGCCGACGGCGGCGTGCCCGGCTCCCCCGCCACCCTCTCCAGCGGCTGGACCATCCCGTGGGGCGTCTACTGGCTGCCCGACGGCAAGACCGCGCTGGTGACCGAGCGGGACAGCTTCAAGGTGTTCAGGACCACCACCGCCGGGGCCCGCACCCAGGTCGGCACCGTCCCCAACGCCGTCACCACCGACGGCGAGGGCGGGCTGCTCGGGGTCGCCGTCGACCCCAACTGGTCGACCAACCACCGGGTCTACTTCATGCACACCGCCGCCGAGGGCAACCGGATCGTCCGGATGACCTACGACGGCAGCACCCTCGGCGGGTACACCGTGCTGCTCCAGGGCATCCAGAAGAACCGCTACCACAACGGCGGTCGGCTGGCGTTCGGCCCGGACGGGTTCCTGTACGCCACCACCGGGGACGCCCAGACCTCGTCCAACGCGCAGAACAAGAACTCGCTGAACGGCAAGGTCCTGCGGCTCACCACCGACGGCAAGCCGGCCCCCGGCAACCCGTTCAACAACTACGTCTACAGCTACGGCCACCGCAACCCGCAGGGCCTGGCCTTCGACCGGAACGGGCGGCTCTGGGAGGCGGAGTTCGGCGACTCCAAGTTCGACGAGCTCAACCTGATCAAGCCCGGCGCCAACTACGGCTGGCCGACCTGCGAGGGCACCTGCAGCACGGCCGGGATGACCAACCCGAAGGCCAGCTGGGCGGTCAACGTCGCCTCCCCCAGCGGGATCGCGATCGTCCGCAACGTGGTCTACATGGCGGCGCTGCGCGGCGAGCGGATGTGGCGGATCCCGATCAACGGTGACACCGAGACCGTCGGTACGCCGACCTCCTACTACGTCGGCAGCTACGGCCGGCTGCGCACGGTCAGCAAGGTGCCCGGCGCCGACCAGCTCTGGCTGACCACCACCAACGCCGACAACAACGGCGGGGCGGCCGACGGAGCGGACAAGCTGTTCCGGATCAGCATCGGCTGACGCGAAGGGAGTTGGGCCCTCGGGCCCGAGCCTGTGGCGACCCCGGTCGGGGTCGCCACAGCGCGTCGGCTCGAGACGGCCACCGCACCTCGGCGCGGGACCGCCACCGTCCGGTCAGGCCGGGACCGGCGCCCCGGCTCCCGGGAACAGCGGCGCCACCGTGTCGACGTCGCCGCAGACCAGCAGCAGCTCCCCGGCCAGCGCGTGCGCGGCCCGGGCGGCCTTGGTCAACCCCTGCGTGGAGACCGGGGAGTTGACCACCAGCACGACCACCTCGCGGCCGACCGTCCGGGTCGCGGTGGCGTCCGCGTAGAAGACGTCGCCGCCCTCGGTGAGCTGCGCCCAGTAGCGCTCCTCGCCGAAGCCGATCTCGTGCTGCTGCCAGGGGTGCGGCTCACCGACCGTCAGGACCAGGACGGTGTCCGGACGGCGGCCGGACTCCAGCAGCCGGTCGACGGTGTCGTCGGCCCGGTCCACCGCGCCGCGGGTGGTCGAGGGGACCAACTGCACCGGGGTGACGGGCCGTCGGGCGGGCGGCGGACCGGGACGGGGCCCGGGCCTGGGTGCGGCCGGGCGCGGGCCCGGCACCGTGCGGGCGGCTCCGGCGGGGACAGGTGTACGGGGGGCTCGTGCGTCCGACTCTCGCGGAAAGGGAACGCCGGGGCCCGGGTTGCTCTCGTGAATCTCCGGCTCCTCGGGGAAGACAGGCATGCCCGATGTCTATCAAATGCCGGTCGAATGCGCACGGGCGCCCCACCAGTTGGAACCGACCGGCAATCATTGGAACCCGAACGGTCGCCGCACGTCCCAACAGCGGGCCAACCCCCGGCCAACGGCAGGCCGACGGGGTCAGAAACCCAACGAGAGCTGCTCGTCGGCGGATTCGTCGAACCGGCTGCGTTTGAGGTGGCTCCACTTCGGCAGCGCGTCCAGGTAGGACCAGGAGAGCCGGTGCTGCCCGGTCGGGCCGTACTCCTCCAGCGCCGCGCGGTGCACCGGCGAGGGGTAGCCCGCGTTGTCACCGAAGCCGAACTCCGGGTGCTCCAGGCCGATCTCGGCCATCATCGCGTCCCGCTTCACCTTGGCGAGCACCGAGGCGGCCGAGACGCAGACGCAGGACTGGTCGCCCTTGATCACCGTCCGGACCCGCCAGGGGCCGCCGAGGTAGTCGTGCTTGCCGTCCAGGATCACCGCGTCCGGGCGGACCGGCAGCGCCTCCAGGGCCCGGGTCGCGGCCAGCCGCAGCGCGGCGGTCATCCCCAGCTCGTCGCACTCCTCCGGCGAGGCGTGGCCGAGCGCGTACGCGGTGACCCAGTCGGCCAGTACCGGAGCCAGCTCGGTCCGGCGCTTCTCGGTCAACAGCTTGGAGTCGGTCAGCCCCTCCGGCGGCCTGCGCAGCCCGGTCACCGCCGCGCCGACCGTGACCGGCCCGGCCCAGGCGCCCCGGCCGACCTCGTCCAGCCCGGCCACCAGCTGGGCTCCCGCCCGGCGCAGCGACCGCTCGACCGAGTGGGTGGGTGGCTCGTACGGCATCGGGGGTCCATTCCGGCAACGAAGGTCTGACGCCTTCAGCCTACGACAACCCCGGTGGCTGTCCCGACGGTCGTGGACGTGCCCCCCGGCACGCCCACGACCGCCAAGTCCCCGGCCCGGAGGCCGTTATCGAGGGGTGGACGCGCCGGGGTGGGTGAACCCGGCACAGGCGTCCCGGTCCACCGGCACCGGCCGGGCCCGCAGGATCTCGGCCGCCCGCGCCTGGGCCAGGCTGGTCGCATACCAGGACCGGTCCCGGTCCGGCGTCAGCGCGGCGGCGATCTCCTGGAGCGCGCAGGTGCGCCGGTCGCCCGGCAGCCGGTCCAGGGCGGGCACCGCGTCGGCGGAGAGGCCGCGCAGGTAGTCCAGGTCGATGCTGCCGCCGGCCTCGAAACGGGCCACGTTCTGCTCGGCGATCAGCGCGTCCGGGCGGATCAGCCCGAAGACCGCGACCCCGACCACCGCGCTCAGCACGACCGCGCGGGGCAGCCGGTGCCGGGCCCCGAGCAGCACGCCGACCAGCACCAGCAGCAGGACGACGCCGAGCCAGAGTTCGACGGCGGTGACCGATATCCGCAGCCGGGTCAGCCCGAAGGCGTCCACGTAGCGCTGCATCCGGTAGTACGCGGTGGCGACCACCACCAGGGTCAGCGCGCAGAGCAGGCCGATCAGGCTCTTGGCCAGCAGCCGGTCGGCGGCGGTCCGCCGGGGCGCCCAGCGCTGGGCCAGGGCGACCACGGCCAGGGTGAGGACGGTGACCCAGAGCAGCTGCCAGAAGCCCTGCCGGGCGTACTCGGCGGGGACCAGCCCGGGCTTGCTCATCACCGCCTCGTAGCCGCCGAACAGCACCACGGCCTGGATCGCCACGAAGCCGCCGAACAGCAGGTTGAGCGCGACCATCGGGATGGCCCACTCCGTCCGGCCGCGCTCCCGGGCGGGCTTGACGGGCAGTCGGTCCCAGCGGCGCGGGGCGGCGGCGGTGTGCGCGGCACCCAGCGCCACCAGCAGGCCGCCCCAGAAGAAGATCAACCGGGCCGGCAGGTCGGACAGGTCAGCGCCCGGGGTCAGTCCGTCGAGCAGGTCGGCGACCGCCGCGTCGGCGCTGGCGAACAGGGCGCCGAAGACCACCAGCAGCACCACGGCGACCAGGACCGCCTTGAGCACCGGGAGCACCTTCGCCCTGGCGGGGTACGACCTGCCCCGGGCCGATCCGGCCGCCCAGAACAGCGAGGGCAGGACGTGCGCCCAGACGCCCAGCGGGCCGAGCAGCACCCCGGCCCACCTGGTCCCGCCGTGCAGGGCCAGCGAGGCGACGCCGAGCGCGGCCGCGACCGCCAGGAAGACCGGCCAGCCCGCGTCGGTGAAGGCGGGGACGGCGGCCAGCACCAGCGCGGACACGATCCACAGCACGGTCCACGGCCGGGCCCGGCGGCCGCCCGCCCGGGCGGCGAGCGCCGCGGCGGCACCGGCGGCCAGGGCGAACAGCAGCAGGTTGAGGCCGAGGCCGTGGCTCATCAGTACCGCCGAGAACAGTCCGGCCCCGATCGCCGCACCCAGCACCCGCAGCGGGGGCGTGACCGGCACCCGGGGCTCGGTCGCGATCACCCAGGCTGGCTTGGGCGGCGCCGGCGGCGGCCGCCAGGGGCCGCCGGTCGGGCCGGTCGGGGCACCGGCGCGGGCACCGGCGGCACCCCCGGGTATCGGCGGACCGGGCACGGAAGGACTGGACATGACGCCCCCTCAGAGATCGACGAGCAGCGCGGTTCCGGACGGGGAAGCCGCGCCGCTCGTGACCCTAGGGCTCGGACGGCACTTCTGAACAGGTTCAAAACACCCCCGCGACCCCCTTGTCGCAGAGCTGTGACAGAACCTGACCGATCAGTAGGACCCGAACAGCGAGTACGACAGCACCGTCTTGGTCGCCGTGCCGAAGCTGTTCGGCCAGGTCCCGAACGGCACCGCCGCCCCCTGGTACGCGCCGTCCCCGTACACGCCGGTGCTGAAGTGCATGTTGTTCAGCGTGGCGCTCGCCCCGTTGCTGTTGTAGACCAGCCAGTAGCTGGTCCCCGCGTTCAGGGTCAGGTTGATCGGCAGTGCGTTCCAGGCGTTGGCGGTCAGCGTGCCCGGCGCCGTGGTGGCCACCAGGGTGCCCGGAGCGCCGCCGAGGTCGCTGTAGACCGCCAGCTGGTACTGGTTGTTCGGCGCCGGGCTGACCGCGCCGACGTGCACGCTCAGCTGGTTCAGCGTCACCGGGGCGGCGCCGGTGACGATCCGGCTGCCGTTCAGGTGGTTGGCGTCGTTGTCGTCGATCTGGGTGCCGATCTCGTTGTTGCCGATGGTCAGCGGCGGCGGACCGGCCGTACTGAAGGTCAGGACGTACGGCGCCGCCAGCTGGTTGCCCGCCACGTCCCGGACGCCCTGCACGGTCGCGGTGTACCCGGTGGTCAGCGCCAGCGGCGCGGTCGGGGTGAACACCACCCCGCTGGTGGTGGAGTCGTACGAGACCGTGCCCGCCACCGCGGCACCGCCGGCGGTGGGCCGCAGGGTGACGGCCGCGCCGTTCACGGTGGCCCCGTCCAGCGGCTCGCTGAACGAGAACCGGACCGGGTTCCCGGCCGGGGCGGCCGGGGCGCCCGCCACCGGCGAAGTGCCGGTCACCGTGGGCGCGGTGGTGTCCTGGCCGTAGGTCGCGGTGTAGCTGCCGACCGCGCCGTCGAAGAAGGCGTAGGCGACGCCCTTGACCGTCTCCACCCGGTACGGCAGCGACTGGCCGCCCCGGCTGACGCCGGTCAGTGTCCCGGTGGCGGACTGCACCGGGAGCATCGCGCGCAGCCCGTTCGTCCCGCCGGTGATCCCGAAGCTGAGCGAACTCCCGTTCCAGGACAGCCCGGTGAAGGCCGAGCCGTTCCGCCCGTCCAGCCAGGTCAGCAGCTGGCGGCCGGAGACCACCGGCACCCCCTTCGCCTTGGCCGCCGCGATCACCTGGTCGGAGGTCTGGGAGGCGGCGAAGTCGGTGTGGATGTTGGCGGTCAGCGCGGCGTAGTAACCCTCCGGGCCGTAGGCCGCGTTCAGCAGGGTGTTGACCGTGCCCGGGTAGGACTGGCCGGACTCGTCGGTCAGCTGGGTGGTCGCCTGGTAGACGTCGATCAGGCTGCCGTCGGTGTCGGCGAACTTCATCGGCATCCCGGTGCCGTTGAAGTAGCCGGGCCGGTTCTGCACGAAGGAGGACGGGTAGAAGTAGTAGTCGTGGTCCAGCCGGATGCCGTTGGCCAGCTTGGTCTTGGCCTGGGTGGCCCAGTCGTCCCACTCCACGCAGTGCGTGCGGCTGCCCGAAGGCGTGGGCAGCGCCGGGTACTTGGCCTTCCAGGCGCTCAACTGGCTCGCGTACACGGCCTGCAGGTCGGCCGGGGTGCCCCAGGGGCGGCAGTCGGTGGTGATGTGCACGCCCACCTCGAAGCCCTCGTCCGAGTAGGCCTGCGCCTGCGAGGCGGTCATCGGACCGCCGGTGTACAGGTACGAGGAGCCGCGCACGCACTCCCAGTCGGCCACCACGCAGCCGGGCGGGCTCTGCGTGATGTAGTAGTCCCAGCGGCCCGAGGTGCCGCCGACGCCGTGGTCGTCACCGGTCATCACCACCACCGCCTTGACGTCCCGGGGGAAGTACCAGAACCGGGGCAGCGGGGTCTTCGCCAGGTCCATCCGGGTGACCAGGTTGGCCAGCAGCCGCTGCTGCTCGTCGGCGATCGGGATCAGCGCCTTGTCCAGGTCGTTCCAGTTCGACTGCCCGCTCAGGCCGAAGAACATCTCGCTGGCCTCGTACCCGTCGGTGCCGTCGCGCTGCTGCCCGGCCCAGGCCGCGTTGCCCTGCCGGGTCTGCACCACCGACCTGGCCAGGTCGAAGGTGAAGGCGGCGGCCTGGCCCGAGCCGGCCGCGCGGACCGAGACCGCCGGGTTGACGGTCGCGGTGGAGGCGTCGCTGTACAGGGTGGCGACCGCGGTCGCGCCGTTCAGCGTGTAGCGGTCGGCGGTGCCGTGGTAGCCCATGGTGTCCCCGGTCAGGCCCGCGCCGGGCGCCGCCGAGGTGTCGATCCGCAGGTAGGCGTCGGCCTGGGTGCCCGCCGTGGCGGTCAGGCCGAGCAGCGGGGCGAGCTTCTTGTCAGGCCGCATCGCGACCAGCCGCCCGCCGCCGTTGGTCCAGTTGGTCAGCACGGTGACCTGACTGTCCGTCAGCGCCGTCTCGCCGAGCAGCACCAGGTCGTGCTGGGCCAGCAGCGCCGGGGTGACCTGCGCGAGGTCGACCACCTGGTAGTGGTTCAGCCCCTCGGCCTTCAGGATCTCGGTGTAGTACCTGCTGTACGGGTTGCCCGCGGTGGTGACCAGCAGCACCGGCCCCGAACCGCCCGGCCCGGCCCCCGGGGTGGCGGCTCCGCCACCGGTCGGGGTGTAGGTCGCGTAGATCGAGAACTCCAGCGAGGTGTTCGTCGACGCACCGAAGCTCGCGGGCCAGCTGCCGTACGGCGTACCGGCGTTGCTGTAGATCCCCTTCCCTCCGGTGTTGTACTTCAGGTTGTTGACCGCCCCGGTCACGCCGTTGCTGTTGTACGCCAGCCAGTACGGCGTGTTGGGCGCAAGGGTGGCCGCCACCGGCAGGGTGTTCCAGCTGTTCGCGGTCAGCGTGCCGGCCGTGCTGTTGGCCAGCAGGGCGCCGGGCTTGCCGCTGGCGTCCTGGTAGACCGCCAGCTGGTACTGGTTGTTCGGCGCCGTCCCGACCGGGCCGACGTACGCACTGATGCTGCTGACCTGGCCCCCCTTGGCTCCGGTGACGAACCGGGAGGCGTTGAGGTGGTTGGAGTCGCCGGAGTCGGTGGCGGTGCCGATCGTGCTGTTGCCCAGCTTGGCCGTTTCGGCCGCGCTCGCGGGCCCGGCGGACAGCGCCGTTGCCGCGAGCAGGGCCACCATCAGCCCCGAGAGTCGTTCTCTGTACCCCACACCCATCCCCAAGTGTCTGATAACAACATCTTTGGCGAAATGCCGTTACCGGTGTACCGGTTGGGGACAGCCCACGTACGCAGAATCCACACATTCCCGGGGCATGACACCCCGACTGACGCCTAGCCCTTGACGGAACCGGCAAGCAGTCCTCGGACGAAGTACCGCTGGAGCGCGAAGAAGACGATCAGCGGGATGATCAGCGAGAGGAAGGCGCCGGCCGTCAGCAGCTCCCAGCGGCCGCCGAACGAGCCGGAGAGCTGGGCCAGTCGGACGGTCATCGGGGCCACCTCGGGAGTGCCGCCCGCGAAGGTCAGGGCGACCAGCAGGTCGTTCCAGACCCAGAGGAACTCGAAGATCGCGAACGAGGCCAGCGCCGGGGTGCAGAGCGGCAGCACGATGGAGCGGAAGATCTTGAAGTGCGAGGCCCCGTCCATGATCGCCGCCTCCATCAGGTCGCGCGGCAGCTGCGAGATGAAGTTGTGCAGCAGGAAGGTGGCCAGCGGCAGCGCGAACATCGTGTGCGCCAGCCAGACCGGGGCGTACGTCCCGCTCAGGTTCACCGCCGGGATGATGGTCAGGCCGCCCAGGTGGGCCCCGCCGGAGAACAGCTGGAGCAGCGGGATCAGCGCCATCTGCAGCGGCACCACCTGGAGCGCGAAGATCACGAAGAAGACCGTGTCGCTGCCCCGGAACCGCACCCAGGCCAGCGCGTACGCCGCCATCGCCGCGATCACCAGCGGGAAGACGGTGGCCGGCAGGCTGATCGCCAGCGAGTTGACCAGGAACGGCATCATCCCCGCGCTGACGCCGAAGCCGCCCTCGAACAGCACCGTGTGGTAGTTGGAGAGGATCAGCTCGGGGTGGGTGAACACCTCCCACCAACCGCTGGTCGCCACCTCCTGCTTGGGGCGCAGCGAGGTGGCCAGCAGGCCGAAGGTGGGGATGGTCCAGAGCACCGTCACCACGATCACGAACAGCGAGCCGAGCGGCCCGCTGAAGGACCGTCGGACCGCCCTCGCCCCGGTCGGCCCCGTGGTGTCCGCCCCGTCCGCCCCGTCCGTCGTGGCCGTCGCGTCCGTCACGTCCTTCGCACCGCTCATCGGGTCTCACGCTCCTTGCGCAGCTGGACGATGTTGTAGGCCACCAGCGGCAGCACCGCGAGGAAGAGGATCACCGCGAGGGTGCTCCCCCGGCCCACGTCGAACTGGGTGAAGGACTGCGCGTACATCTCGTTGGCCAGCACCTGGGTGCCGAAGTTGCCGCCGGTCATGGTGCGGACGATGTCGAAGGCCTTCAGCGTGGTGATCATGACGGTGGTGAGCACCACCACCAGGGTGGTCCTGATCATCGGCACCGTGATGAACCAGAACAGCCGCACGCCGCGCGCACCGTCCAGCCGGGCCGCCTCGGTCACCTCGTCCGGGATCGCCTTGATCGCGGCCGACAGCACCACCATGGCGAAGCCGGTCTGCACCCAGACCATCACCGCGATCAGCAGGAAGTTGTTCAGCGGCTGGGTGAGGATCCAGTTCGGCGGGTCGTCCCAGCCGAGGCTGACGGCCAGTTGGCTGAGCAGGCCGATCTGCGGCTGGCCGGCGCCGCGGGACTCGTAGACGAACTTCCAGATGATCCCGGCGCCGACCAGCGAGACCGCCATCGGCAGGAAGATCAGCGACTTGTACAGCCCCTGCCAGCGCATCCGCTCCACCAGCAGCGCCAGCGCCAGCCCCAGGCCGGTCGCCGTGAGCGGTGCCACCACCAGCCAGAGCGCGGTGTTCAGCAGCACGGTGTGGATCGAGTCGGTGGTGAAGGCCCAGCCGTAGTTGCGCAGGCCCACCGAGCGGTCGCTGTCGGCGTTGTAGAAGCTCAGGAAGACCGTCCGGACCAGCGGTGCGACCAGGCCGACCAGCAGCAGCAGGACGGCCGGGCCGAGCATCACCAGGACCGCGAGCGGCTTGGCGAACCGGCCGGTGGCCCGGCCGGCCGCGAAGAAGATCAGCAGCAGGATGCCCAGGAACCCGGCGATCGCACCGAGGCTGTTGCCGAACTTCACCCCGGCGTCGGTCCACGCCGAGGCGGCCAGCGGCCCTGCGGAGGCGGCCACATGGAGGGTGGCGGGCATTCAGGTGTCCTTCCCGGCAAGACGGTTCGGGCCCGGAGGTCCGGGCCCGAGGGCCGGTCCGACGTTGCGTGGCGGACCGGCCGGAGGGGGCGGCGCGGGCGGGTGGACCCGCGCCGCCCGTGGCGGCTACTGCGGCCAGGCCGCGTCGATGTCAGCCGCCACCTTCGGGATGGCCTGTCCCTCGGCGAACCAGGCGGTCAGCGCCTTCCACTCGGCACCCGCGCCGACGGCGGCGGGCATCAGGTCGGAGGCGTCGAACCGGAAGGTCGCGGCCGGGTCGGTCAGCGCGGCGGCGGAGAGCTGGTCGATCGGGTCGGTGTAGAGGCTCTTGTCCACGCCCTGGTTGGCGGAGACCCAGCCGCTGGTGACCTTGACCCGGCTGCTCGCCCACTCCGAGCTGGACAGGTAGTTCTGCACCGCCTGCACCTCGGGGCGCGCGGAGAACGCCGCCACGAACTCGCCGCCGCCCTCGACCGGGTTGGGCACCGAGGGGTTCACCGCCGGGAGCTGGAAGGCGAAGATGTCGCCGTCCGCGCCGATCTTGGTGCCCTTGGGCCACTGCGCCGCGTAGAACGACGCCTGCTGGAGCATCGCGCACTTGTCGGTCAGGATCGGCGCCCCGGCGTCCTGGAAGGTGGTGGTGGCGATCGACTTCACGTCGCCGATGCCGCCGTTCACCCAGGCCGGGTTCTGCATCCAGCCCGCCACCGTCTGCATCGCGGCCGCGATCTTCGGATCGCCGAACTTCACCTGGTGGCTCACCCACTGGTCGTACACGTCACCGCCGTGGGTGCCGAGCACGATCTCCTCCAGCCAGTCGGTGGCCGGCCAGCCGGTCGCGGTGCCGGAGCCGATGCCGCCGCACCAGGGCTTGGTCGAGCCGGTGGCGGCGATCTTCCCGCTCAGCGCCATCAGCTCGGCCCAGGTCTTCGGCACCTGGTAGCCGGCCGCCTTGAAGGCCTTCGGCGAGTACCAGACCAGCGACTTCATGTTGGCGCTCATCGGCGCCGCGTAGAAGGTCCCGTTCACCGACCCGTAGGTCTTCCAGATCGGGCTCCACTTGGCCTGGTTGGCCTCGGTCCGGGCCGGCGGCTTCACCACCTTGCCGGTCTTCACCATCTGGGCCAGCACCCCGGGCTGCGGGATGATCGCCAGATCAGGGGCGTTGCCACCGGTCACCCGGACCTGGATCTGCGACTCGAAGTCCGGCGAGCCCTCGTACGAGATCTTGATCCCCGTACAAGAACTGAACTCGGCCCAGGACTTCTCCAGCGAGTCCGACTCGGGGCTGCGGATCGAGGCGAACATCGTCACCGTCTTCCCCGAGCTCCCCGCGTAGGGCTGGTACTTGACGCAGTCGCCGGTCAGCGGGGCAGCCGAGCCGCCACCACCGCCGTTGCTGTCCGAGGAGTTGGAGCAGGCCGCCGTGAGGGTCAACGCGAGCACGGCGGGTACGGCCAGCAGCCGGGGGCGAAAGGTCATCGGCGGCCTTCGATCACGAGCAGGACGGTGGTCAACGAGGTCCTCCTTGCCAGGGCATGACATGCCAGCAGTTAAGACGGAACAACAGGCGCTGAACCAGAGAAGGGGGTGTCCCAACCCGTCGGGCTGGCTCGAAGACGTTAACCCAGTCGTGATCCGGCGCCAAGGTGTGCGTTCGACCTTCATCGGCCGGTGCCGTAGTCGTGACCTGGCCGTGCTGCGCGGGCGGGGCACCCGCGCGCCGGATCAGAGCCGGACCGGCAACGCCTTCAGGCTGTTGACCACCATCGACGGGCTCGGCCGCAGCTCCGCGTCCGGCACCGCGAGCCGAAGCCCGGGGAAGCGCTCGAACAGCGCGGGCAGCGCGATCTGCCCCTCCATCCGCGCCAGCGACGCCCCCGGACAGATGTGCGGGCCGTGCCCGAACGAGAGCAGTCTGGACGGCTCCCGGGTGACGTCGAACACCTCGGCGGTGACGCCGTGCTGGGCCGGGTCCCGGCCGATCGCGTTGTAGGAGACCAGCACCGCGTCCCCGGCCGGGATCACCGCGTCGCCGTACGGCACGTCCTCGGCGGCGAACCGGAACAGGAAGTTGCTGGTCGGCGGGGTCCAGCGGAGCGACTCCTCGACCACCGACGACCACGGCACCTCACCCCTGCGCACCAGCGCCAGCTGGTCGGGGTGGGTGAGCAGGGCCCGGACGGCGTTGGTGATCAGGTTGACCGTGGTCTCGTGCCCGGCCGCGATGATCACCCGTACGGTGGCCGCCGCCTCGGCGTCGGTCAGCGCGCCGCCCTCGACGTCGGCCGCCAGCAGTGCGCTGATCAGGTCCTCGCCCGGCGCGGCCCGGCGCTGGGCCACCAGGTCCTGCACGAAGGCGTTCAGCGCCGCGATGATCGCCGGGACCTCGGCCGGGTCCTTCACACTGCTGAAGAACCGCTCGTACAGGTCCCGGATCCGGGCGTGGTCCCGCTCCGGCAGGCCGAGCAGGGACCCGATCACCGACATCGGCAGCGGGAAGGCGAAGACCGTCTTGAGGTCCAGCTCGGGCCCGGCCGCCGCCACCCGGTCCAGCAGCGTCGCGGTGATCGCCTCGATGCCGGGACGCATCGCCTCCACCCGGCGCGGGGTGAACGCCTGCGCCACGATCGAGCGCAGCCTTCGGTGCTCCGAACCGTCCGTGGTGACCATGCTCGGCCCCGGCACCGCCAGACCGATCAGCGGCCAGGTCCGGGGTATCTCACCCCGCTGGTAGGCCGCCCAGTGCTCGGCGTTCTTCACCAACCGCTCGTCGTTGAGCAGCGCCCTGGCCGCAGCGTGCCGGGTGATCGCCCACGCCCGGACGCCCCCCATCAGCTCGACCTCGACCACCGGCCCGGCCCCGCGCAGCACCGCACCCTCGGCGGCGCTGTCGGTGGCCAGCGGGTCCAGCAGGATCGGTGCGGGCATACGTACTCCTTCGGTTGAGTGGCGGCTTCAGCCTTTGGCAGGTGCTCAGCCGTCCACGGTCCAGGGGCCCGGGGCTCTGCTGGTGTGCGGCTCCGCCGGGTGGGCGAGGAGATCCGGCGTGCGGGTCACTGCGAAAGGGCCTGACCACCCCGGAACGGATCACCTTGCAAGGGCCGGCGTCGCCCGCGCGGCGGAGCCGCACACCAGCAGGGCCCCGGGCCCCTGACTCCGTGGACGGCTGAGCACCTGCCAGAAGCGCGGTCAGCCGGCCTGGTAGCCCGGCGTGAAGGCGACCGGTAGCGCCACCAGTGCGCGGACCCAGGCCGACGGCCGCCAGACCAGAGCGTGCTCGGCCACCGCCAGCCGCAGGTCGGGCAGCCGGTCCAGCAGCACCTCGATCGCCGTCGCGGCGATCACCTCCGCGGTCTCCTGAGCCGGGAACGGGCAGCTGTGCGGTCCGTACGAGTACGCCAGGTGGGCCCGGTTGCCCTCGGCCGGGGTCCCGTCCGGCTGCCGGACCGAGGGGTCGGTGTTGGCCCCGGCCAGGCCGAGCAGCAGCAGGTCGCCCGCGGCGATCCGCTGCCCGCCGAGCTGGGTGTCCCTGGTCGCCCAGCGGCCCGCGAAGATCTGGGTCGGGGTGTCCTCCCAGAGCGCCTCGGCGAGCGCCTGGGCGACGCTCCGCCGGCCGCCGGAGAGCGAGGCGGCGAACCGGTCGTCGGTGAGCATCAGCCGCAGCGCGTTGGAGATCCAGTACGCGCACGGCTGGTGACCCGCGATCAGGATCACCCGCAGGTCGCGCATCACCTCCTCGTCGGTCAGCCCGGCCTCGTGCCCGAGCAGCCGGGAGGTGACGTCGGGGCCCGGCTCCGCGCGCTTGCGGTGCACCAGCCCGAGCATCACGTCCAGCAGCCGCTGCGCCCCGGCCTGGGCGTCCGCGCCGCCGTCCAGCATCGCCACCAGGCCGGCGATCAGCACCGGCGCCTCGTCCTCGTCCAGGCCGAGCAGCCGGCCGAGCACCAGCAGCGGCAGCCGGTGCGCGTAGTCGGTGACCAGCTCCGCCTCGCCCTTGCCGGCGAACCCGTCGATCAGCCGGTCGGCGACCTCCTCGCAGTGCTGCTTCAGCTCGTACTGGTCCACCCCGGCCAGCGCCTCGGTGACCGCCGCCTTCCGGCGCTGGTGCTCGGCGCCCTCGGCGTACAGGATCGACGGGACGGGGGCCATCATCGGCTTGAGCGGCCAGTCCGCCGGGATCTCCGGCCACTGGTTCCACCGGGTCGAGTCCCGGCCGAACAGCTTGGGCTGACCGGTCATCAGCTGGAGCTCGCGGTAGCCGATCACCAGCCAGGCCGGCACGCCACCGGCCAGCTCCACCGGCGCCACCGGGCCGTGGGTGCGGCGCAGCTCCTGGTAGAGCTGGCCCGGGTCGGTCTGGAACCGGGGCCCGTACAGCGGGGTGGCACCCGCGTGCGCCGGGCAGCCCGGCGGCGGGGAGGTCGCGGGCTCGGTCACGGGGTCACCTCTGGGTCTCTCAGGGCCAACTGCTGGATGTGCCGGACCAGTCCGATCAGCACCTGCTTGCCGGACTCGCGGTCCCGGGCGTCGCAGTCGATCAGCGGCACGTGGTCGGGCAGGTCGAGGGCGGCGCGCACCTCGGCCAGGCTGTGCTCGGGGCCGCCGAAAACGTTCCTGGCCACCACGAACGGCGTGCCGTGCTGCTCCAGCCGGTCGATCGCGTACCAGGACTCGGCCAGCCGCCGGGTGTCCACCAGCACCACCGCGCCGAGCGCCCCGGCGAACAGCCGGTCCCAGAGGAACCAGAACCGCTCCTGGCCGGGCGCGCCGAACAGGTAGAGCACGTGCCGGTCGTCCAGGGTGATCCGGCCGAAGTCGAAGGCCACCGTGGTGGAGCGCTTCCCGGCCACCCCGGTGAGGTCGTCGACGCCCTCGCCCGCCCGGGTCATGGTCTCCTCGGTGTTGAGCGGACGGATCTCGCTCACCGAGGCGACCAGGGTGGTCTTGCCGACCCCGAAACCGCCGACCACCACGATCTTCAGGCCGTCCGAGGCGGTGCTGCGCAGCGGGGCGGCCGACCGGGCCCGGAGCACGGCGGTGTCAGAGCCGTTCGAGTCCACTCAGCACCTGCTTCAGCGTGTCGAGGTCGGGCAGCCGGGCCTTGCTGGGGGCGAACCGCGGGTGCCGGGCGGTGACCCGGCCGGACTCCAGCAGATCGCCCAGCAGGATCTTCACCACGCTGACCGGCAGGGCCAGTTCGGCCGCCAGCTCGACCACGGCGGTGGGGTCGGCGCAGATCTCCAGGATCCGGGCGTGCTCCGACTGCATGCCGGGCGTCGGCTCCTGCTCGGCGACGATCAGGGTCACCAGGTCGAAGGCCTGCTCCGGCGGGCGGCTGCGCCCCTGGGTGACAGTGTAGAGCCGGTCCGGCGAGTCGTCCGGACCCGGGGTGCCCCGGCGGGTGCTCATGCCGGCTCTCGCGCCGGTGCGGTCAGGTAGGCGCCGATCTGCTCGACCAGCCCGTACATGTTGTGGCCCACCACGCCCACGTCGGCGCTCTCGTCGGTGACCACCGCGAGGTGCGCGCCCTCGCCGGCCGCGACGATGCACAGGATGCCGCCGTGGAACTCGGTCATCGACTGCCGGACCCCGCCGGTACGGTCGCCGAACTCGACCGAGGCACCGTGCGCCAGGCTCTGCATCCCGGAGGCGATCGCGGCCAGCTGGTCGGCCTGATCGGTGGTCAGCCCGGCGGTGTGGCAGAGCTTGAGGCCATCGGCCGACAGCACCAGGGCGTGCCGGGCGCCCGGGGTGGCGGCCAGCAGGTTCTCCAACAGCCAGTCGAGATCGCGGTCGGTGCTGCTCATCGGGAGTCGTCCTTCCGGGAGGCGTCGTCGGGGCTCGCGCCGGGACCGGCCTGGAGGGCGCGACGGAACGCGCCGAACCGGGCGGCGGCCACCGCCGCGTCGGTCCGGGCGGGCGGCGCGGCGGGCCCGGGAGTGGCCGCTCCGGCGGCGCCGGGGGCCGTGCTCAGGGTCTGGCCGCGGCGGCGCTGCGGCAGGCCGTTCTCGGTGGTCGCGGCCCGCTCGGCGACCGGTGGGGCCGCCGGCCGCTCGTGCACGGGGGCGGGCTCCGAGGCGTCGGCCCGGACCGGGGCCGGGTGGCTGACCAGCTGCTCGGGGATCAGCACCACCACGCCGGTGCCGCCCCGGGCGGACGGCCGGAACGAGATCTGCAGCCCGTGCTTGCGGGCCAGCACCCCGACCACGGCCAGCCCGAGCCGGGTGCCGGCCGAGAGCGCGGTGAGGTCCAGCGGATCGGCGGAGACCGCGGCCTCGGCCCGCTTCAGCCAGCTCTCGCCGAGGCCGAGCCCACCGTCCTCGACCGTGATCACCAGACCGGAGTGCACCTCCTCGACGTAGACGTGCACCTCGGCCGGCGGGGCGGAGAAGTTGGCGGCGTTGTCCAGCAGTTCGGCCAGCACGTGCATCACGCCCTCGGCGGCGTACCCGGCCACCGCGGCGCTGCTGGCCGAGTGCAGCCGGACCCGCTGGTAGGCGCCGATCCGGCCGAGCGCGCCGCGCAGGACCGACTCCACCGCGATCGGCCTGGTCCACCGGCGGCCGGAGCGGGCGCCGGTCAGCACCGCGATCGAGTCGGCCATCCTGCCCGCCTGGGCGGTGGCGTGATCGAGCGTCAGCAGGTCGCCGAGCACCTCCTCGCCGTGCCGGTGCTGCATCTCGCGCAGCTCCGCGTGCATGCTGGTGGCGAGTGCCTGGACACGGCCGGCGGCGGTCGCGCAGACCGCCAGCGCGGCGGCCCGCTGCCGCTCTCCCCGGCCGATCTCGGTCGCCACGGTGCGCAGCAACCCGGCGTGCGGGAGCGCCCGGTGCGGGGCCAGCGCGGTCTCCACCGAGCTGCCGGAGCGCAGCCGGCCGACCACCTCGGGCAGCACCTCGGCGGTGAGCCGGTCGAGGGCGTCGCGGTCGGCAGCCGCCTGTCCGGCCCGCTCGCGCAGGTCCCCGGCCTGGGCCCGGAGGGCGGCCTGTCCGACCTCGGCGGCCCGGAGTCCGGCGTGTGCGGCGTCGGCCTCGGCCCGGGTGGTCGCCAGCGCGGCGCGCAGCTCGGCGGCCGCGTAGTGCGCGGCGCTCAGCTCGGCGTGCAGGGTGGCGGCTCGGCCGGTGCTGACGGTCAGTTCGTCCCGGACGGCGTCGAGTTCGGCGGCGCTCCGGTCGGCCCGGCCGAGCTGCCGGCAGGCCAGCGCGAGCAGTCCGCACCACAGCAGCAGCGCCCCGCTCACGGTGCCGGCCACGGCCGGCTGCTGCGCGGTCGGGGTCAGCACCACGGCGGCCGCTCCGGCTCCGGCCCCGACCAGCAGGCCGGCCGCGGCCCACCAGGCGGCGCTGCCGTTCGGACGGCGGACGGCCGCGCCCGGGTCGGGGCGCGTGCGAGCTCTCATCAGTCTGATCCTCGGGGGCGGACGGCTGCGGGAGGGCGGACGACAGCGCACCACCGCACGGGCGCGCCCTCGGACACGCTCCGTGCGGTTGATCAGTACACGCGGTCAGCAGATCATATCCATTCACCAGTTGTACTCAAGCGGACAACTGACGATCCGTTCGATATCTGCACACCCAGCGTGAATGGCCGGAAACCGCGCCCCGGACAGCTGTCGTCAGCCCGCCACCGCCTCCAACTCCTGCCGCAGCCCGGCCGGGTCGACCCCCTGGTCGGCGATCACCCGGACGGCCAGTCCGTCGCCGTCGCGGAGCAGTCCGAGCAAAAGGTGCCGGACCGCGATCTGCTTGTCGCCGAGCCGCAGCGCCTCCCGCAGCGCGAGCTCCAGCACCTTCTTCGACCGGGGGGTGAACGGCCGGTGGTCGCTCTTGAACCAGCCACGCCGGCGCGGCTCCTCCCCCCGTGCGTCCAGCGCCCCCGCGCCGAACTCCGCCTCGACCGCCTCCCGGACCGCGTCCAGGTCGACCCCGATCGCGGCCAGCACCTCCGCGTCGTGACCCTCGGCCGGGCCGATCAGCCGGACCACCGCCGCCCGCACGGTGTCGTGGTCCAGCCCCCGGGCCACCAGCAGCGCCGCCGCCGGCTCCGCCGGGTCGGCCAGCGCGGCGAGCAGCAGGTGCTCCGTACCGATGTACCCGTGCCGCAGCTCCGCCGCCTCGGCCTGGGCCTGCACGACCACCTGCCGCGCCGCCTTCGTGAATCGCTCGAACATCCCTCAGCCTCCGTCCTTGCCGTCGCCGCCGAAGCCGCGCTTCGCGTACTTCTTGTGCACCGCCTGCCTGCTGACGCCCAGGCAGACCGCGATGTCCTGCCAGGACCAGCCCTGGCCGCGGGCATTGCCGACCTGGAGGTCCTCCAGCCGGTCCGCCAGATCGCGCAGGGCCCGGACGGCGCGCAGACCGACCCCCGGATCCCGACTGCTCGCGGCTGCCGCGAGCTGCTTGGTTTCACTCATGGTGTCAACATAGGTTGACGATGCGCGGCTGTCAACCAAGGTTGACGTCCGGCGGACCGGCTACCGTCGTGCCATGACCACCACGTCCTCCGAGGCCGGCGCCGGGACCCTGCTACGCGACTGGCGCGAGCGGCGTGGCCTCAGCCAGCTCCAACTCGCCCTGGGCGCCGACTCCTCGGCCCGGCACATCAGCTTCGTCGAGACCGGCCGGGCCCGCCCCGGCCAGGACCTGCTGCTCCGACTCGCCGAGCACCTCGACATCCCGGTCCGGGAGCGCAACTCCCTGCTGCTCGCCGCCGGTTACGCCCCGCACTACGCCGAGACCCCGCTCGACGACCCCTCGCTGGACGCGCTGCGCGCCGGCATGGAGCAGCTGCTCGCCGCGCACGATCCCTACCCCGCCCTGATCGTCGACGGCACCTACCGGGTGCTCGCCGCCAACCGGGGCATCGCCCTGCTGCTGGAGGACGTCGACCCCGCACTGCTCACCCAGCCGATGAACGCCATGCGGATCACCCTGCACCCCGGCGGCCTGGCGCCCCGGATCCGCAACCTGCGGCAGTGGCGTTCCCACCTGCTGGAGCAGATGGAGCGTCAGATCGCCCTGGTCCGCTCCGAGCCGCTGCGCGCGCTCTACCAGGAGGTCCGGGCCTACCCCACGTCCGCCGAGGACGAGGTGCAGGACGCCTCCGCACTGTTCCCGTTCGCCCTCCCGCTCCTGTTCGAGCGCGACGGGCGGGTGCTGTCCTTCCTCTCCACCATCTCCACCTTCAACACCCCCATGGACGTGACCGTCTCCGAGCTGGCCATCGAGACCTTCCTCCCGGCCGACCCGGAGACCGCGTCCTACCTGCGCGAGGTGCTGCCCTGAAACACCACCGCGCACCCCGGGGAGCAACGGCTCGGCCCCGGGGTGCGCGGTGGTACGGACCGTCAGCTAGCGCGCTGACCGCGCCGTCGAGCGCAGCGCCCACCACTGCAGCGCCGCGAACCCCGCGACGGTGGCGGCCTGCATCGGAATCCACACCGTCCCGGCGGTGCTCGGCTCGAACCACACCACCAGCGACACGATGCTCAGCACCGCCCACACCAGGTTCGCGTCCACCAGCGCCTTCACCGCCAACTCCGACGGCCGGCGCCGGCTCGCCAGGAACCCCACCCCGGCACCGAACAGCAGCAGGAACGCACCGATGTCCAACAGCACCATCCGGTCGATCCCGAGCAACTCCCCGAGCGGCCCCGAGAACGCCAGGTAGGCCAGCCCGTTCCCCCCGGTCACCACGGCGTCCAGCGCCAGCACCTTCCGCAGCCACCCCGGCCCGGCGTCGGTCGAACGAACAGCAGTAGCAGCAAGCGAGTTCACAGCCATGACGAACATCCTCCGAGTGGTCGGCGGCCCTCCCGGGGTGCTCCCCGGCGGCCTGCACCCAGCCTGCCGGGCGAGCGCCCCGGGGTCGATTACCCGCCAGGTAATGCGGCCCGGGCGGTCCGGGTCACCCACGGGTTCCGCCTGATCCACGGCCGCTACCCGCCGTAGCGTCCGTGGAAGATGTTGCGCTCCGGGGCGCGGCGGCCCGGGTGGGGACGGTGCTCCGCCGGGTGGCCGAGGGAGACCAGGAGGGCGATCGCGAGGTCGTCACGGTCCCCGATGCCGATCGCCCGCTTGACCGCCGCCTCGTCCCAGCCGTTCATCGGGGAGGTGGCCAGGCCGAGTTCGGTGGCGGCGAGCATCAGGAAGGAGGCCGCGATCATCGCGTCCTTGACCGCGTACTCGCGCAGCAACCCCCGCCTCTCCAGGCCCTCCTGAAAAGCCGTCGACTCGGCGGCGAACCCGGCGACGAACTCCTCGCTCCATGCGCCGTTGCGACGGGCCCGGTCGTAGACGTCCAGGCGGTCGTCGCGCCAGGCCCGCGGCTCCGCGACGAAGACCAGCACGACCGGGGCCTCCTGCGGCTGGGGCTGTCCGCCGGTGGCGCGGGCCAGCCGGGCGCGGCCCTCGGCGTCCGACACCACCACGATCGAACGGTCCTGGAGGTTCCAGCTGCTGGGTGCCTCGACGGCGAGGTCCAGCAGGGCGGCGAGGGTGGCCGCAGGCACCGGGTCGGGCCGGTAGTGGCGGATCGTACGGCGGGTGCGGATGGCGTCCGCGACGGAGAGTGTCATGCGGCTAACTATTGGAGAGTGACGCTCCATCAGGAAGAGAGCACTAAAAGGTGCGTTACTCTCCCCCGGCATGAAGACCGTCGTGGAATCCTCCGGCCTGCCGGCCGACGTCTACTCCGCAAAGTGCCCGACCCGTCAGGTGCTCGACCACATCTCCGGCAAGTGGACGATCCTGGTCGTGGACGCACTGCTCCAGGGCACCATGCGGTACACCGACCTGAGCCGGCGGATCGAGGGCGTCTCGCAGAAGATGCTCACGCAGACCCTGCGCGCCCTGGCGGCCGACGGCTTCGTCACCCGCACCGTCCACCCGACCGTCCCGCCCCGGGTCGAGTACGACCTCACGGAGCTCGGCCGCAGCCTGGCCGGGCCGATCGCCGCCCTCCGGCAGTGGACCGAGACCCACATCAACGAGATCGAGCAGGCCCGTCGGCAGAGCACGGCGACATGACGGAGCGGGGAGCCGACACGTCGGCTCCCCGCTCCGTTCACCGGCTCAGGCTGTCATCAGCTGCAGCCGCTGGTGGAGCCGCAGCCCTCGCAGAGGTAGCAGCTGCCCGCGCGGCGCATCTTGGTGCCGCAGGAGAAGCAGAGCGGGGCGTCGGCGTTGAGGCCGAGCTGGATCTCCATCAGTTCGGTGGAGTTGTGCGCCTGGGCCGGGGCGGCCTTGGGGGCCTCCACCGGGGCGGGCTTGGGGCTGGCGATCGGGGCGGACTGCGCGAACGACTGCACGTCCACGTCCGCGTCCTCGGCCTCGATCGGCTCGTAGGAGCCGGTGTCCAGGTGGCGCTGGCGCTCCTCGACCGAGTGGATACCGAGCGCCGAGCGGGTCTCGAAGGGCAGGAAGTCCAGCGCCAGGCGGCGGAAGATGTAGTCGACGATCGACTGCGCCATCCGCACGTCCGGGTCGTCGGTCAGACCGGCCGGCTCGAAGCGCATGTTCGTGAACTTGGAGACGTACGTCTCCAGCGGGACGCCGTACTGCATGCCGACCGAGACCGCGATCGAGAAGGCGTCCATCATGCCCGCGAGGGTGGAACCCTGCTTGGACATCTTCAGGAAGACCTCGCCGAGACCGTCGTCCGGGTAGGAGTTGGCGGTCATGTAGCCCTCGGCGCCGCCCACCGTGAAGGAGGTGGTGATGCCGGGACGGCCCTTCGGGAGGCGCTTGCGGACCGGGCGGTACTCGACCACGGGAGCCGGAGCGGCCGCGGCTTTCTCCTCCTCCTTGGTCTTCTTCGCCGAGAGCGGCTGGCCGACCTTCGAGTTCTCGCGGTAGATGGCCAGCGCCTTGACGCCGAGCTTCCACGCCTCGAAGTAGATCTCCTCGACCTCTTCGACGGTGGCCACGGACGGCATGTTGACCGTCTTCGAGATCGCGCCCGAGATCCACGGCTGGATCGCCGCCATCATCCGCACGTGCCCCATCGCGGAGATGACCCGCTCGCCCATCGCGCAGTCGAATACCGAGTAGTGCGCGGGCTTCAGGCCGGGGGCGTCCACCACGTTGCCGTGGTCGGCGATGTGGGCGACGACCGCCTCGATCTGCTCCTGCTGGTAGCCGAGGCGCTTGAGGGCGCGCGGCACGGTGCCGTTGACGATCTGCATCGAGCCGCCGCCGACCAGCTTCTTGAACTTGACCAGGGCGAGGTCGGGCTCGACGCCGGTGGTGTCGCAGTCCATCATCAGGCCGATGGTGCCGGTCGGGGCGAGCACCGAGGCCTGCGCGTTGCGGAAGCCGTTCTGGGCGCCGAGCGCCAGCACGTCGGCCCAGGTGGAGGTGGCCGCGGCCCAGATCGGGGCGTCCAGGTCGTCGTAGGAGACGGCGACCGCGTTGGCGTCCGCGTGCTGCTTCATGACCCGCTGGTGCGGGGCCGCGTTGCGGGCGTAGCCGTCGTACGGGCCGACCACGCCGGCCAGTTCGGCGCCGCGGCGGTAGGCGGTGCCGGTCATCAGCGAGGTGATGGAGCCGGCCAGCGCGCGGCCGCCGTCGGAGTCGTAGGCGTGGCCGGTGGCCATCAGCAGGGCGCCGAGGTTGGCGTAGCCGATGCCGAGCTGGCGGTAGGCGCGGGTGGTCTCGCCGATCTTCTCGGTCGGGAAGTCGGCGAAGCAGATCGAGATGTCCATCGCGGTGATGACCAGCTCGACCACCTTGGCGAAGCGCTCGGCGTCGAACGAGTCGTCGTCGCGGAGGAACTTCATCAGGTTGAGCGAGGCGAGGTTGCAGCTGGAGTTGTCCAGGTGCATGTACTCGGAGCAGGGGTTGGACGCGTTGATCCGGCCCGACTCCGGGCAGGTGTGCCAGTGGTTGATGGTGTCGTCGTACTGGATGCCCGGGTCGGCGCAGGCCCAGGCCGCCTCGGCCATCTTGCGGAACAGCTTCTTGGCGTCGACGGTCTCGATCACCTCACCGGTCATCCGGGCCTTCAGGCCGAACTCGGTGCGGTTCTCGACCGCCGTCATGAACTCGTCGGAGACCCGGACCGAGTTGTTGGCGTTCTGGTACTGGACCGAGGTGATGTCGTCGCCACCGAGGTCCATGTCGAAGCCCGCGTCACGGAGGGCGCGGATCTTCTCCTCCTCCTTGACCTTGGTCTCGATAAAGGCCTCGACGTCCGGGTGGTCCACGTCCAGCACGACCATCTTGGCCGCCCGGCGGGTGGCGCCACCGGACTTGATGGTGCCGGCCGAGGCGTCCGCGCCGCGCATGAAGGAGACCGGGCCGCTGGCGTTGCCGCCGGAGGAGAGCAGCTCCTTGGAGGAGCGGATCCGGGAGAGGTTCAGGCCGGCGCCGGAGCCGCCCTTGAAGATCATCCCCTCTTCCTTGTACCAGTCCAGGATCGAGTCCATCGAGTCGTCGACGGCCAGGATGAAGCAGGCGGAGACCTGCTGCGGCTGCTTGGTGCCGACGTTGAACCAGACCGGGGAGTTGAAGCTGAACACCTGGTGGAGCAGGGCGTAGGTCAGCTCGTGCTCGAAGACCTCGGCGTCGTCCGGACCGGCGAAGTAACCGTTCTTCTCGCCGGCGGCGCGGTAGGTCAGCACCACCCGGTCGATGATCTGCTTGAGGCTCCACTCACGCTGCGGGGTGCCCACCGCGCCGCGGAAGTACTTCGAGGTGACGATGTTGACCGCGTTCACCGACCAGGAGTCGGGGAACTCGACGCCGCGCTGCTCGAAGTTGATCGAGCCGTCGCGCCAGTTGGTCATCACCACGTCGCGGCGTTCCCAGCTGACCTGGTCGTAGGGGTGCACGCCCGGAGTGGTGTGGATGCGTTCGATCCGCAGGCCGCCCTTGGGCGCCTTGCCGGCCCCCTTGGCAGCCTTCGACCCGCGTGCAGACCCGCTCGTGGTGTCGGTCACTTCTCGCTTCTCCTCTTGGGCAAATCCCCCAATATCCCAGTATGCGTGGGCACTGAGGGTGGACGACAGTGTTCAGCGGGCCGTTTTCGGGCACGCCGGACCGCCCCGGACGACCGGCATGGATCAGTCGGTCAGGGGGCGGTGGAGAGGACGGCGACGTCCTCGGTGGGGTGGGCGCGCTCACCGCGGAGTTCCGCGATGGCGGCCTCGAAGTCTTCGAGATCGTCGAAGGCGCGGTACACCGAGGCGAACCTCAGGTACGCGACCAGATCCAGTTCCTTGAGTGGGCCGAGTATGGCCAGACCCACGTCGTGTGTCGAGAGCTCGGCACTGCCCGAGGCCCGCACGCACTCCTCGACCCGCTGGCCGAGCTGGGCGAGGGCGTCCTCGGTGACCGGGCGGCCCTGACAGGCCTTGCGGACACCGCTGATCACCTTCGACCGGGAGAACGGCTCGGTCACACCGCTGCGCTTGATGACCATCAGGGTGGCGGTCTCGACCGTGGTGAATCGACGGCCGCAGTCGGGGCACTGACGGCGGCGGCGGATCGAGCTTCCGTCGTCGCTGGCCCGGGAGTCGACCACGCGGCTGTCCGGGTGTCGGCAGAAGGGGCAGTGCACCGGGGGGACTCCCTCTCTGACAACATCGCAACGGACTCGCACACTCTACACGGACCACTAGGGGTGGGCCCAACGGAGAACCTAGGCCCCCACATGTAGTGGTGGGAGCCCGACGCGCCGCGACGGGGTGAAATTTCTCCGACCCGTGAAATAGACTGCGCAAGTCGAACACTTAAGCGATGTACACCCAAGGCCTTGATCGAGTCAGCCCGACTCGAATAAATTCACTCGAACGTGTGTTTGGCGCAACCTTTCGATAGGGGCACCAGTTGAGCTGGGCAAAGGGAGACCTGTCGGAAGGAATGCCGTGAACACCGTCGAAGCCAAGACCTCCATCCCGGTGCAGGAGCGCCCCGCGCGCACCGCTGAGCAGGAGAGCGTGGACCCCACCATGAGCCGGAGCCAGCCCATCGAGCACTCCGCCGCCCAGGACGACGTCCTCGGCCAGCCGACCCCGACGCGCTCGCTCGCCGGGCGTCCGCCGGGCATCCGCACCGACGAGGCCGGGCTGACGGAGCGCCAGCGCCGGGTCATCGAGGTCATCAGGGACTCGGTGCAGCGCCGGGGTTACCCGCCGTCGATGCGGGAGATCGGCCAGGCCGTCGGCCTCAGCTCGACCTCCTCGGTCGCGCACCAGCTGATGGCGCTGGAGCGCAAGGGCTTCCTCCGCCGCGACCCGCACCGCCCGCGCGCCTACGAGGTGCGCGGCGTCGAGGTGGCCCGGCCGAACACGGCCGAGGCCGCCGGTCGGCCCTCCACCTCGTACGTGCCGCTGGTCGGCCGGATCGCCGCCGGTGGGCCGATCCTGGCCGAGCAGACGGTGGAGGACGTCTTCCCGTTGCCCCGTCAGCTGGTCGGCGAGGGCGAGCTGTTCGCGCTCACCGTGCGCGGTGACTCGATGATCGAGGCGGCCATCTGCGACGGCGACTGGGTCACCGTCCGCCGCCAGCCGGTGGCCGAGAACGGCGACATCGTGGCCGCGATGATCGACGGCGAGGCCACCGTCAAGCGCCTCAAGCGCGAGGACGGCAAGATCTGGCTGATGCCGCACAACCCGGCCTACGACCCGATCCCGGGCGACAACGCGACCATCCTGGGCAAGGTCGTCGCGGTGCTCCGCCGCCTCTGACGCACCGAACGGACACACGGGAAAGGGCCGCCCCGAGGGGTGGCCCTTTCCGTGCCCGCCGACGGGTCGTCAGCCGCGCTTGGCCACCGGGCGGACCGGCTGCGCCGAGGCGTCGATCGCGGCCAGCGAACGGCGCACCTGGTTGCGGTCGTCGGTGTACCAGAAGTCCGGCATCGAGGACTTGAAGAAGCTCCCGTACCGCTTGGTGGCCACCCGGGGGTCGAGCACCGCGACCACGCCCCGGTCGTCGGCCGCGCGGACCAGCCGGCCCGCGCCCTGGGCCATCAGCAGGGCGGCGTGGGTGGCCGCCACCGCCATGAAGCCGTTGCCGCCGCGCTCCTCGACGTCCTTCTGCCGGGCGCTCATCAGCGGGTCGTCCGGGCGCGGGAACGGGATCCGGTCCATCACCACCAGCTGGCAGGCCGAACCGGGGACGTCCACGCCCTGCCAGAGCGACAGGGTGCCGAACAGGCAGGTGGTGGCGTCCGAGGCGAACTCCCGGATCAACTCGCCCAGGGTGTCCTCGCCCTGGAGCAGGATCTTGTGGTCCAGCCGCTCGCGCAGCGCCTCGGCCGCTGCCTTCGCCCCGCGCATCGAGGAGAACAGGCCCAGCGTGCGGCCGCCGGCCGCGCCGATCAGCTCGGTGAGCTCGTCCAGCATCTCCGGGCGCTCCGGATCCCGGCCCGGATCGGGCAGGTGCCGGGCGACGTAGAGGATGCCCTGCTTGGGGTAGGAGAACGGCGAGCCGACGTCGATCCCGCGCCAGTACGGCGGGGTGTCCTCGCCGTGCACCAGCTCGGGATCCTCGGGCGAGCGCTCGTCCGGCAGCCGGCCCTCGCCCGGCAGGCCGACCGAGGCGGCCACGCCGGTGAAGTCGCCGCCGAGCTTGAGGGTGGCCGAGGTGAGCACCACCGAGCGCTCCTTGTAGAGCTTCTCCCGCAGCAGCCCCGAGACGCTCAACGGGGCGACCCGGAGCGAGGCGGTGCCGGGGCCGAACCGGTCGCTGCGCTCGATCCAGATCACGTCGTACGCGGAGTCGGAGAGCAGCCGGTCGGCGGTCTCGTGCAGCGACTCGGCCGAGGCCATCGCCTGCTTGCGGACCGCGTCCTCGTCGGTGAGCGCCTTGTCCCTGGTCTCGCCGAGCGAGGTGATCACCAGGCGGGCCGCGTCCCGGATCGCGGTGACCGCGTAGGCCAGGTACTCGGGCAGCTCGCCCTCGACCCGGCCGGGCTGGGCGGTCTCCATCAGGCCGTGGTAGTTCTCGGCGGCGGCCTGGAGGGCGTCCACCGCCTTCTCGTTGGCCAGCCGGGCCGCCCGCTTGACCGCTCGGTTCACCGCGCCGACGGTGAGCTCGCCGGTGGCGGCGCCGGTCACCCGGTTCACCAGCTCGTGCGCCTCGTCGACGATCAGCAGGCCGTGGTCGGGCAGCACCGGGGCGCCCTCGATCGCGTCGATCGCCAGCATCGCGTGGTTGGTGACCACCACGTCGGCCAGCTTGGCCCGCTCCCGGGCCGCCTCGGCGAAGCACTCCTGCCCGTACGTGCACTTGCTCGCGCCCAGGCACTCCCGGGAGGTGACCGCGAGCTGGGCCCAGGCCTTGTCCGAGACACCGGGCGAGAGGTCGTCGCGGTCGCCGGTCTCGGTCTCGTCGGCCCACTCGCGCAGCCGGAGCACGTCCTGGCCGAGCTTGCCGGTCGGGCCGCCGAGCGCGTCCACCGGGTCGAACAGGCCCTCGCCCTCCTCGCTCGGGGTGCCCTCGTGGGCGCGGTGCAGGCAGAGGTAGTTGGACCGGCCCTTGAGCATCGCGAACTGCGGGCGGCGGCGCAGCACCGGGTGCAGCGCCTCCACCGTCCGGGGCAAGTCCCGCTCCACCAGCTGGCGTTGGAGGGCCAGGGTGGCGGTGGCCACCACCACCCGGTCCCCGTGCGCGAGCGCGGGGACCAGGTAGGCGAGGGACTTGCCGGTGCCGGTGCCGGCCTGCACCAGCAGGTGCTCGCCGCTGCCGACCGCGTCGGCGACGGCGGCGGCCATGGCGACCTGGCCGGGGCGCTCGACACCCCCGACAGCCGTCACGGCGGCGTGCAGCAGCTCGGGGAGCGCGGCGCGGGAGACGGGTGCCGGGGCTTCGTCGGCGCCGGGCAGGGCCTGGGGTTCGGAGTCGTTCGTCATGGCCCACCCAGCCTACGACGTGGGGGTGACAATCCGGCTCTGCTGCGGGGGCAGTGCGACCGTCCCGCCGTAGTGCAGCGGGTTGTCCACCTCGCCGTGCACGGCGGCGTGCGGGCGCTCGGGGCGGTCCCGGTAGCCGTCCAGCAGCAGCCGGTTGCGGTTCAGGCAGAGCCGGTCGATCCGGGGGGTGAAGAGGTCGAAGAGCTTGAAGCGTTCGCCGAGCTCGGGGAAGCGCCGCTGGTAGGCGGTGATCCGTTCGCGCAGCAGCTCCCAGAACTCGGCCTCGGAGACGCCGAGCTGGGCGTCGAAGAGCGGCGCCAGGTAGCGGAACACCCCGACGAACAGGCCGGAGTGCAGGAACTGGCAGAGGTACTCGGGCGGCTCGCGCAGCAGCACCTCGCGCACCTCGGCCGGGAGGTCGTCGAGTTCGGGCAGCTCGCGGTCGCTGATGTTGACGTCGTCGACGAAGTCCTTGACCGCGAGCCGGGCAGGCGCGTCGTGCTGGTCGAACACCACGATGGCGTTCTCACCGTGCGGGGAGAAGACCGTGCCGTACCGGTAGAGGAAGTGCAGCAGCGGCGGCAGCATCACCGCGAACAGCCGGCGCAGCCAGTCCCGGGCGGGCAGGCCGGAGCGGGCGACCAGCTCGGCGGCCAGCGCGCGGCCGTCCGAGCCGACCTGGAGCAGCGAGGCCAGGGTGCGGGCCCGCTCGTGCGGGGCGAGGTGCCTGCCGAGCGGCTCGCGCCAGATCGCGCCGAGCAACTCCTTGTACTGGTAGGGCACTTCCGGCAGGTCGCGGTAGACCGGGTGGTCCACCGTGACCGAGGCGATCTCGCCGAGCAGGATCACCCGGCACTCGTCCCGGAGGAACTCGTCGCCGTCCCGCAGGCCGTGGATCCAGGCGGTGACGGCGGGGGCGGCCAGCGTGCGGTCGGTCGGCAGGCCGCGCCAGACCAGGGTGTTGAGCATCGAGAGCGGCAGTTTGACGGTGCAGCGCTCGGGCCGGCTGAGGTTGAAGAAGCTGCGGACCGACTGCTGCGGCAGCCGCAGGTCGCCGTCGCTGGGCAGCGGGACGATCTCGCCGGAGGCGATCCAGGGGGCGAACAGCGGCAGGATCACCTCGTCCCACTGCCACGGGTGCACCGGCAGCAGCAGGTAGTCCTCCCCCACCCCGGCCCGGAACTCCGGGCTCAACTCCTGCTCGTACAGATCAGGTTGGCCCCGGAACTCGGCCAGCCGCCGGTGCACCGCGAGCCACGGCAGCCGCTGCGGGCTGCGCGCCTCGGGGGCCCAGGCGGCCAGGTCGCGGGCGGACAGGCCGAGCCGGCCCTTGTTCGGGACGATCCACGGGTGGCCGGTCTGCCGTCCCTCCAGCCGGACGTGGTCCAGGTCGGCCAGCTCGGCGGCGGTCAGCTCGGTGGCCAGCTGCCGGACGTCGGCGAGCAGGGTGGCGGTCAGCTCGCGGATCAGGTGGCCCAGGGTGTCGCCGGGCAGCCCGAGCACCGCGCGGGCCAGCTGGAGCAGCCGCAGCGGGTCCCCCTCCGGGTCCGCCGGGCAGTCCACCGAGTCCGGGTCGACCTGCCAACTCCCGTACGCCCCCCGGCGGGCGGTGAACCGGTAGACCGCCTCGGGCAGGTCGAGCCGGTAGCCGGCACCGTCCGGCACCGGAGTGAGCAGCTGCTCGTAGGCGAACTCGCCGAGCATCTTGGCGAGCATCGCCCGGCGGGCCCGCCGCCAGTGCGCGGCCGTGAGCTGGGGTGGCAGGTGGAGCTCGGCGGGAGGCTGCGGCACGGTGGCCCTCCGGAGGAGTTCAGCGGGTGACTGGGGCGGCACGGTGGCCCTCCTGCGGGCGCGGGAGGGCCGGAGCGGGAGCGGTGGGCACGGGCGGGGCGAAGCTGGTCCAGGCGGTCCTGGTGGGCAGCCGGTGGACCGTCCGGCCGGTCACCGCGTTCAGGATCACGGCGGCCCGGTGGGCGCCGAGCCCGAGGTCGGGGGTGCCGACGCCGTGCGTGTGCAGTTCGGCGTTCTGCACGTAGAGGCCGCCGGTCAGCTCGGGCCGGGTGGCCACCCGGTGGTCCAGGCCGACCCGGAACCGGCCCTGCTCGTCCCAGTCCACCAGCTCGGCGAGCGGGTCGAGCAGCGCCGGGCGGACCGCCCGGTAGCCGGTGGCCAGCACCACGGCGTCGGTGCGGAGCACCTGCTCTACACCCGAGTCGACCTGACGGCAGATCAGCTCGAACCCGCCGCAGGGCCCGGCCAGCGCCTCGGTGACGGCGGTGCCGGGCCGGATCTCCACCGGGTCGGCGTCCAGCGGCCGGCCGATGGTCCGCTCGTACAGCAGGTCGTGGATCTCGGCCAGCGTCTCGGCACTGGCCGCCTTGTGCAGCTGCCACTGCTCGCGCACCAGCCGGTCCCGGGTGGCGGGCGGCAGGCCGTGGAAGTGGCGGGTGTAGTCGGGGGTGAAGTGCTCCAGGCCGAGCTTGGAGTACTCCATCGGCGCCAGCGCCCTGGTCCTGGTCAGCCAGCGCAGCCGGGTGCCGTCACCGCCCCGGCCGCGCAGCAGGTCGAGGAAGATCTCGGCGCCGGACTGCCCGGACCCGACCACGGTGATGTCCCTGGCCCGGTCCAGGCTCGCCCGGCGGTCCAGGTACTCGGCGGAGTGCCAGACCTGCGGATGCCCGCGCAGCCCGGCGAACGCCTCCGGGTGCACCGGGGTCGTCCCGACGCCGAGCACCACGTTCCGGGCCCAGAGCTCGGCGCCGCCGGCCAGCGCCCGGAACAGCCGGTGCCCCGGATGCCAGTGCAGCTCGGTCACGGCGGCGCCGAACCGGCAGTTGACCAGCCGTTCGGCCGCCCAGCGGCAGTAGTGGTCGTACTCCCGGCGGGCCAGCTGGAACCGCTCGGCGAAGTAGAACGGGAACAGCCGGTCCTGGTCGCGCAGGTAGTTGAGGAAGGACCAGGGGTTGGTCGGGTCGACCAGCGAGACCAGGTCGGCCAGGAACGGCACCTGCATCCGGGCCCCGTCCACCAGCATCCCCGGGTGCCAGCGGAACTCCGGCCTGGCCTCGCAGAACAGCGAGTCCAGCCCGCCGACCCGGTCGGCCAGCGCGGCCAGCGACAGGTTGAAGGGCCCCAGACCGACGCCCAGCAGGTCGTACGCCTCGGGCTGCTCGGCCGGTCCGTCGTGCGCGTGGGGCTGCGGGTTGTCCATGTCGTCCTAGTCGCGTTGACGGATCATCAGGGCGGCCCGCTTCTCGGGCAGCTCCAGCTCGGCGACCGGGTCGAAGCCGGCCCGCCGGAAGGCCCGCAGCGAGGGGGCGTTGCGCAGGTCGGGCTCGGCGACCAGCCGCCGGCAGTCGGGATCGGCCAGCAGCCGGTCGGCCAGCGCGGTCAGCAGCAGGGTGCCGAGCCCCCGGCCGCGGTGACCTGGCGGGCCCAGCAGCAGGTGCACCCCGAGGTCGCCCGGCCCGGCGGGGTAGTGGTCGGCGAGCCGGTCCACGTCGGCCCGGTAGAGCTCCCAGTAGCTCATCGGGGTGCCGTCCAGCAGCCCGATCAGCGGACAGCTGTGGCTGTCCGGGCCGAGCTGCGGCGCGACGTGCCGTTCGGTGGTCTCCGGCGGCCCGGCCAGCTCCCAGTACGCGGCCACCGCCGGATCGTTCATCCACCCGGCCAGCAGCGGCAGGTCGGTGGCCAGGTCGACCTCGCGGAGCTCGAACTCACCCGCCGCGGTCCTCACCCGGCCACCACCGGGTTGCGGATGTCCACGTACACCGACTGGGTGGCGACCGGGCCGACCAGCTCGTCCATCCCGTTCAGCCGGGTCAGCAGGTTGGCCTTGCAGTGCAGGTCGGGGCTGTCGAGCAGCAGGGTGGGCAGCCCGGAGCCGGTGGCGGCGGCCGGCCGGCCGCCGAGGAAGCCGCGCAGCGCGGCCAGCAGGACGCTCTCGTCGGCCAGCCGCTGGGAGCCGAAGGCGCCGATCAGGCCGAGCACGTGGTTGATGCCGAGGTAGTAGGCGAAGTGCTTGTCGATCACCCGGTCGGCGACGAAGGTGTCGCTGACCCGGCCGACCCCGGGCAGCCGGGCGTCCAGCCGGTCGGCGAACGAACTGCGGAAGTAGTAGCCCTGGTTGTCCCGGTACCGGCCGCCGACCGGCCAGCCCTCCCGGTCCAGCAGCACCAGGCTGTTCTGCTGGTGCGCCTCCAGTGCGATCCCGGCCCGGCCGTCCAGCCAGAGCACCGGGAGCACCACGGCGTCCAGGTAGCGCAGGAACCACTCGGTGGCGACGGTGTGCACCGGGCGGCCGCACTGCTCGGCGAGGGACCGGACGGTCCGGCCGAGCATCGAGTCCACCCGCTCGCCGAACGGCTGCTCGGCGACCAGTCCCGCCACGCAGAGCGCGCGTTCGCGCAGGCCGAACGGCTGCTGCCGGAGCACGGTGTCCAGGCCGTTCGGGTCGGCGCCGCCCGGCAGGTCGACACCGATCCAGGCCGGGTCGCGGACGATGTCGAAGCCGGGGTGGGCGGCCCGCCACTCGGCGCTCAGCCCGGCCTCCAGCAGCCGGTGCACCTCCAGCCCCCGGTGCAGCTCCTTGCGCAGGTTCTCCCGGCGGGAGTTGGTGATCCGCAGGCCGAGCGAGAGCTTGAGCATCCAGGGTGTGCCGGGCCGGCAGACCGTGCGCACCGAGGAGGTCGGGTGCCACTCCTCGCCGTGCTCGCCCAGGTCGTGCAGCGCACCGTCCGCCAGCAGCCCGGCCACCTCGGGCCGGAGCGCCAGCTCCCCGGCCTGCCAGGGGTGCAGCGGGAGCGCGGCGGTGCCGGGCGGCAGCACCGCCCGGTCGCCGAGCAGCCGGGCGGTCAGCTGCTCGGCCGGGACGCCGACCGCCGAACCGGAGGCCAGCAGATCCCGGTCCACGGCGTACCAGTGCAGCCGGAAGGACCCGTGCAGTTCGGGCGAGTACGCCGCGCTCTGCGCCGGACCCAGGCCGTCCCGGCTCTTCGGGGTGGGGTGCAGCGGGTGGCCCAGCAGCAGGGCCTGCTCGGCGGCCAGGAACGGCCAGTCGGGGCCGCCGCCGGAGCGGCGGCGCTCCAGCACCTCGGTGGTCCGCAGCACCGAGTCGGCCACCCGGGCGGCCAGGTCGGTCAGCTGGCCCGCCTCGGGCCGTTCGGCGGTGGCGCCCGCGACCAGGGTGGCCACCGTCACCACGTCCACCGGCAGCCCGGCCAGGGCGACCTCGCCGAACCGGTGCCAGCCGGTCGGCGACCAGTACCGGACCGCCGCGACCAGCTCGACCGCACCGCCGAGCACCGGCACCCGGAGCGTCCCGTCCGGGCGCGGCCGGGCCCCGGTCTCTCTCGCCCAGCACCGCAACAGGCTCTCCACCCCCGCCTGTTCGGCGGCCACCGCCGGATCGGCGTCGAGCAGTGCGTCCTGGGGCCGTGGATGGACGACAGGCGGTACTCCAGCGAGTGCGACGATGCTCAAGGCTGCTCCTTGGGGCGAGCGATGGTGCGGGCGCCGGGAGTTGGGGGGGACGGCCGAGGCTCGTGGGACCGAGGGCGCCGACAGGCCAAGGGAACTGGCCACTGACGGGTGATCACAAGATCAGCTCACTCGTTGTGGTGAATCCCCGTCGATCACTCACCCGTTGGAGTGGTCAGGTCAGGACCGACCCGGGCACCGCGGAGCCACCCGCCGCGCCCCTCGGTGGGAGAATCGGCGTTCGACACGGGGGGCTGGAGAATCATGCGGTCGATATCAAAGGGCACGACGGCGGCACTGCTCGGACTGGTGCTGCTCTCGGGGTGCACCGGCACGGCGTCCGACGACTGGCGGCTGCCGACCGCCGTACCGACCCAGTGGCGGGGTGAACTCGCGCAGCGCTGGCAGGAGTTGAAGACCTGGCGGGACGAGGACTGGGACCGCTGGGCCCGGCAGCACCTGTACGAGAACCCGGTGGTCCGGGACCTCTGGGACCCGGAGCGGATGGTCGACGCCCCACCGCAGCAGCCGGTGGTGCCGGCCGCGTCCCCCGCCGCCGCCGACCCGGAGCCGGGCCCGGTGCAGGCCGTCCCGGTGCCCCGGCCGTACACCAGCCACCCGGCCTCGGGGAAGGTGTTCTCCACCGCGCCGGGCGGCGGCACCGGCCAGTGCTCGGCCACCGTGGTGGCGGACCCGGCCCACCCGGGGCGGAGCAACCTGGTCTGGACGGCAGGGCACTGCGTGCACGAGGGCAGCGGCGGCGGCTGGTTCAAGAACCTGATCTTCGTGCCGGCCTACAACAGCGCCGGCACCCCCGCCGACCGGAAGCCCACCCTGGCCGAGGTCGCCCCGCTCGGACAGTGGTGGGCCGACAACGTGATCAGCTCACCGCAGTGGATCGCCGAGGGCGGCCACGGCGGGAACGCCGCCAACCAGTACGACTTCGCCGTGCTCAAGGTGCACAACCCGGACGGCAGCGGCCGGTCGCTGGAGGAGACCGTGGGCACCGCCGTCCCGGTCTGGTTCGACGCCCCGCGCGACCGGCTGGCCGTGTCGGTCTGGGGCTACCCCTCCGTCAAGCCGTTCGACGGCCGCGAGCTCTACCGCTGCGACAGCGGCCGCCCCACCCGGCTCTCCTTCGACCCGAGCCGCCCGCCGATGCTCTCGGCCGGCTGCACCATGACGGCCGGCTCCAGCGGCGGCGGCTGGTTCGCCACCATGCCGGACGGCCGCGAGGCGCTGGTCAGCAACACCTCGATCGGCAACCTCGCCCACACCGCCCTGAACGGCCCGTACCTGGAGGACGTCGCCCGACAGGCGCTGAGCTACTTCTCCCGCAAGGAGTGAACCCACCAGGGGCTCACGAACGCACCCAGGGGCTCGGGGAACAGCGACGCCGACCTCGTACAAGGTCTCTCCCGCGGGCACGGTCAGGCACTTTCGCCTGTGACCCGCACGCCGGACATCGTCGCCGTTCCCCGAGCCCCTGATGGTGCAGCCTCGGGTCCTGCAAAAACCTCAGCCCTGCGTCACGACCGCGAACTGCTCGAGCTCGGCCGCCAGCTCCGCCGCCACCTTGGCGTGCAGCAGCGTGCCCTCGCCGGTGTGCTCGGTGGAGATCGGCTCACCCTCGGCGTGCACCCGGGAGACCAGGTCGCCACGGGTGTACGGGATCAGCGCCTGCACCTCGACGGCCGGCCGCGGCAGCTCACCGTCGATCAGCTGGAGCAGCTCCTCCATGCCCTGGCCCGTGCGGGCCGACACCACGATGGCGTGCGGCTCACGGCGGAGCAGGCGCTGGAGCACCAGCGGATCGGCGGCGTCGGCCTTGTTGATCACCACGATCTCCGGCACGTTCTGTGCCTCGACCGAGACGATCACCTCCCGGACGGCGGCCAGCTGGGTCTCCGGCTCGGGGTGCGAACCGTCCACCACGTGCAGGATGAGGTCCGCCTCGGCGACCTCCTCCATGGTCGAGCGGAACGCCTCGACCAGGTGGTGCGGCAGGTGCCGGACGAAGCCGACCGTGTCGGCCAGGGTGTAGACCCGGCCGCTCGGGGTCTGCGCCCGGCGGACCGTCGGGTCCAGGGTGGCGAACAGCGAGTTCTCCACCAGGACACCGGCCCCGGTCAGGCGGTTGAGCAGCGAGGACTTGCCCGCGTTGGTGTAGCCCGCGATGGCGACCGAGGGGACCTGGTTGCGACGGCGCTCCTGGCGCTTGGTGTCGCGGCCCTTCTTCATGTCGGCGATCTCCCGGCGGAGCTTCGCCATCTTCTCGCGGATCCGCCGACGGTCGGTCTCGATCTTGGTCTCACCGGGACCACGGGTGGCCATGCCGCCACCGGAGGAGCCGGCGCCGCCACCACCCATCTGCCGGGACAGCGACGCCCCCCAGCCACGCAGCCGCGGCAGCATGTACTGCATCTGCGCGAGCGAGACCTGCGCCTTGCCCTCCCGGGACTTGGCGTGCTGGGCGAAGATGTCCAGGATCAGGGCCGTCCGGTCGACCACCTTGACCTTGACCACGTCCTCCAGCTGGATCAGCTGACCAGGGGTCAGCTCACCGTCGCAGACCACGGTGTCGGCGCCGGTGGCGGCGACGATGTCGCGCAGCTCCCGCGCCTTGCCCGAGCCGATGTAGGTCGCGGGGTCGGGCTTGTCACGGCGCTGGATCACGCCGTCCAGCACCTCGGAGCCGGCGGTCTCGGCCAGGGCGGCGAGCTCGGCCATCGAGTTCTCCGCCTCCTCGACCGTGCCGTCGGTCCAGACGCCGACGAGCACCACGCGCTCCAGGCGGAGCTGGCGGTACTCGACCTCGGTGACGTCCTGCAGTTCGGTGGAGAGACCGGCGACCCGGCGCAGCGCGGCGCGCTCGCTCCGGTCGTACTGCTCCCCGTCGTATCGGTCGAAGCCCTCGTCGTTCGCCGCGAGGTCCTCGTCCATCAGGGCTTCCGCCCGGAGGTCCGACAGTCGGTTGCCTTGGCTGTCGGAATTGCTGCGGCTCTCGAACGTGGAGGTCAATCTCATCCTTAGGTAGATCGGGAAGGGCCGGTGCGCCGTGCGCACCTGGGAGTGTGCCCCGTCTGACGCCCCGATACCAGGTGGCGAGCCGAGCTACCCCTGCAGGCCGTGGCCGGCACCGGAACCACTACGTCCGGTGAACGCCACGGACCGGCCGCGAATTCCCCACGATGGTCGCACGCCCGCCCCGACGGGGTCATCCCGATTTCCCCGCGCCGGGCCGGGCCGGTAGACGTCGTAGACCCCGGAGACCCGCAGCATCGCGCGCATCAGCAGCGGCAGGGTGGCGGCCGCCGGCAGTTCGACGGTGTAGCTGTGCCGGACCCGGAGCTGCTGCGGCGGCTCCACCTCGGCCGCGATGATGCCGACGCCCTGGGCCGAGATCGCCGCCGTCAGGTCGGCCAGCAGCCGGGGACGGTTCAGCGCCTCGGCCCGCAGGGTCACCCGGAAGCCGTCGGCGGGCGCCGCGCCCGGCACCCAGCAGGGCCGGACCGGCTCCCGGCCGGCCTCCCGCAGCAGCTCCCCCACCGGACAGTCGGTCCGGTGCACGGCCACCGCGCCGCCCCTGATCAGGTACCCGGTCAGCTCGTCCGGCGGCACCGGCGTACAGCACCTGGAGAGCCGGACGATCCCGCCCGAACGGCCCGGCACGGTCACCGGCGCCTGCCGCCGCCCGGCGGACGGGACGCCGGCGGGGGCCGGCTTGGCCGCCCCGGCGTCCGGCTCCGGCAGCCGGGCCGGGTGCTCGGCCAGCCAGCGTTCGATCGCCAGCCTGGCCGCCGGGGTGCGGACGTGTTCCAGCCATTCGGCGGCCGGGCCGGACGCCTCGTGGGACTGCTCGGTCAGCACCGCCAGCACGTCGCCGTCCCCGAGCGTGGTGGAGAGCGCGACCAGTCGCCCGTTCACCCGGGCCCCGAGGCAGCGGTGCCCGGTCTCCTCGCCCAGCAGGTACGCGGCGTCCACGCAGCTCGCCCCGGCCGGCAGGTGCAGCGTCTCGCCCTGCTCCGTGACGGCGGTGATCTCCCGGTCGTCGGACAGGTCCGAGGTGAGCGCGGACCAGAAGGTGTCCGGGTCCGGGGTCTCCTGCTGCCACTCCAGCAGCCGGCTCAGCCAGCCCGGCCGGGCCGGGTCGGTCCGCTCCGGGTCCTCCGGACCGACCTGGTGCGGATCGCCCAGGGCGACCACGCCGAACTCGGCCACCCGGTGCATCTCCCGTGTCCTGACCAGCACTTCGACCACCTCGCCGGTCGGCAGCGCGACCGCCGTGTGCAGCGACTGGTACAGGTTGAACTTGGGCCCCGCGATGAAGTCCTTGAACTCCCCGGGCAGCGGCGTCCAGCAGGTGTGCAGCTCACCGAGCACCGCATAGCAGTCGGCGTTCTCCTCCACCACCACCAACAGCCGCCCGAAGTCGGCGGGTTGGAGATCCTGCGGCAGCCCGTCGGGCCCGGCCGCGGAGGTCCGCTTGAGCAGCACCCGGTGCACGGACACGCAGTGCCGGGGCCGGACGGTGACGGTGGCCGGCACCCCGGTCTCGGCCAGCTGCCGGGTCAGCCCGTCGGCGAACGGCTGCAGCAGCTCCTCCGGCCGCTCGTCGTACGCGGCGATCAGCGCACCGGTGCGGGCGTACTCCTCCGGGTGCAGAGTGGCGAACACGATGTCCTCCAACTCGGCCTTCAGCACCTGGATCCCGAGCCGCTCGGCGAGCGGGATCAGCACGTCCCTGGTCACCTTGGCGATCCTGATCCGGCTGGCGGGCTTCATGTGCCGGATGGTCCGCATGTTGTGCAGCCGGTCGGCGAGCTTGATCACCATCACCCGGACGTCGTCGCCGGTGGCCACCAGCATCTTCCGGAAGGTCTCCGCCTCGGCCGCCGCACCGAAGTCCACCTTCTCCAACTTGGTGACGCCGTCCACCAGATAGGCCACCTCGGGCCCGAACTCCTCGGCCACCTGATCCAGCGTCACCTCGGTGTCCTCGACCGTGTCGTGCAGCAGCGACGCCACCAGGGTCGTGGTCCCGGCACCGAGTTGGGCCAGGATCATGGTCACCGCGAGCGGATGGGTGATGAACGGCTCACCGCTCTTCCGGGTCTGCCCCCGGTGACTGGCCTCCGCCGTCCGGTACGCGCGGCCGAGCAGCGCCAGGTCGGCCTGCGGGTGGTGGCGCCGGTGCGCCTCGACGATCGGCTCGATCGCGTCCGGCAGCGGGGCGCGGCCGGTGGCCAGCAGGGCGGCGCGGCCGGCCCGGCCCAGGGAGGCTCGGCTGAGTCTGCTCCGGGACCGCTTTCCAGCCTCGGCTTCGATGGTCATCTGCACCTCCGGCAGCGATGGTCCATGCTACCGAGCAGAGCACGTTCCGCGGCCCCCTGCTCCCACACCGTCACCAACACCACCCGAACGGGGGGATTCACTCCGCACCCGATGGGGAAGCGCCGCTCGCTTTTGGTAGGTGGTCCGGAGGGCAGGGGCTCGGGGAACTGCGACGCCGGCCTCGTACAAGGTCACCGTTGCGTAGGCGGTCAGGCACTTTCGTCTGTGACCCCGGCGCCAGATCTCCTCGCAGTTCCCCGAGCCCCTGGACCGTAGACCCGGAGCGCCTGCCTAGAAGCGGAGCGTCCCGCTCGCGACGATCTCCGCCGGTCCGGCCATCTCGATCCGGGCGTCCGGGTGCTCGGTGATCACCAGGGTGCCGCCGGGGAGGTCGACCGTGTAGGTGACCGGCTCGCCGGTGACCGAGGGGTCGAGGTGGTGACGGCGGGCCGCCGCGACGGCCACCGCGCAGGCGCCCGTGCCGCAGGAGCGGGTCTCGCCCGAACCACGCTCGTGCACCCGCATCGCGACGTGGCGCGGTCCGCGCTCCACTACGAACTCGACGTTGACCCCCTCGGGGTACACCCCGGCCGTGACGCCGGGGGCGGCGAGCAGGTCGCCGGCCTGGGCCAGGTCGTCGACGAAGGCGACCGCGTGCGGGTTGCCCATGTTGACGTTCAGCGCGGGCCAGACCAGGTCGCCGACCGTCACCTCGACGCCGTCGGGGCCGGGCAGCCGGACCTTGCCCATCTCGACGGTGACCAGGCCGGGCCCCTCGGCGGTGTCCTCCGCGACCCGGACGGTGAGCACCCCGGCCCGGGTGGCGATCGGGATCGGGCCCGGCTTCGCCAGTCCGGCCTCGACCAGGTGGCGGGCGAAGACCCGGCTGCCGTTGCCGCACATCTCGGCGATCGAGCCGTCGGAGTTGCGGTAGTCCATGAACCACTCGGCCCGGTCGGCCATGCCGGCCGCCGCAGGATCGGCCGCCGCCCGGACCACCCGGATCAGGCCGTCGCCGCCGATGCCGGCCCGGCGGTCGCACAGGGCGGCGACCTCGGCCGGGCCGAGGTCGAGCAGGCCGTCCGGGTCCGGGATGATCACGAAGTCGTTCTGGGTGCCGTGCCCCTTGAGGAAGGGGAGGCCGAAGGTCTTGGATGCGCTCACAGAGCCGATGGTACTGAGACCGACCGGTCAGGAGGCGAGGCGGACCACTCGCCAGACGGCGAGACCGACCGCGACCACGGCGGCCAGGGTGTAGAGCACGATCGCCTTGCGACCGGCCCGCCGGCCACTGCCCCGGCGCGGGACGCCGGGCCACTTGTACCCGGCCACCCGGGCGGCCATCGCGCCCCAGCCGACCGAGGCGGCGGTGAGCAGCAGGCCGAGCATCCCGATCATCGCGGAGGCGCTGCCGCCGGAGCTGAAGGCGAGCGGGAAGGCGAACATCAGGGCGCCGGCGGCACCGACCAGCACGATCGGCAGGATCTGCCACCAGCGCAGCCTGCGCAACGGCCGGATCTCCCGCTCGTGCACCACGCCGGGCGCGGCCAGGTCGGCGAGGACCGGCAGGGCCAAGGCGTACGAGGTGGGCATCTGGGCCTCCGACAGCACCAGTTCGGCACTGACGCTGCTCGGCAGTTCCTCGGTTTCGGGGCCGGTACCCGTGGACACGCGGCCTCCCCTGACGGTTCGACACGAGCCAACGGACTCGCGGGCGGTAGGAGCGGCCACCCGGCCGACCCCTGGTTGTTCTCGATAATGGCATGTCCGGCGCCGCCGACGCGGGTCCCATCGGGCCGTCGGGTGATCCGTGGCCATGACGTGATGTGCCCGTAACCCTCAGTTGGTCGTGCACCTGCAGCTGCACCGGCCGGATGGCCGGAAACCGCTCAGATCTGACGGTCGATCAGCTCCAGGGCCCGTGCCAGCAGCGCAGTCGGGTCGGCGCCGGCCGGGCGGGCCAGCCAGTGGATGCGGTCGTCCCGGCGGAACCAGGACTCCTGGCGGCGGGCGAACCGCCGGGTCGCCCGGACGGTTTCGGCCTTCGCCTCCTGCTCGGTGCAGTCGCCCGCGAAGTGCGCCAGCACCTGCTGGTAGCCGAGCGCCCGGGAGGCGGTCAGACCGTCCCGCAGCCCCTGCGCCTCCAGCGTGCGGACCTCGGCCGGCAGGCCGGCCTCCCACATCCGGTCCACCCGGAGCTCGATCCGGCGGTCCAGCTCCGGGCGCTCCACCTGGACGCCGATCTGCACGGTGTCGTAGACGGCGGTGTTGGTCGGCAGGCTGGCGGTGAACGGGCGGCCGGTGATCTCGATGACCTCCAGGGCCCGGACCACCCGGCGGCCGTTGCTGGGCAGGATCGCCTCGGCGGCGGCCGGGTCCAGCTCGGCCAGCCGCCGGTGCAGCGCGCCGCTGCCGAGCTGCTCGCACTCGGCCTCCAGCCGGGCCCGGACCACCGGGTCGGTGCCCGGGAACTCCATCTCGTCGATCGCCGCCCGGACGTACAGCCCGGAGCCGCCGACCAGCACCGGCGTCCGGCCCTCGGCGAGCAGCCGGTCCATCTCGGCCCTGGCCAGCCGCTGGAACTCGGCCACGCTGGCCGCCTCGGTGACGTCCCAGATGTCCAGCAGGTGGTGCGGGACGCCACCGCGCTCGGCGGTGGTGAGCTTCGCGGTGCCGATGTCCATGCCCCGGTAGAGCTGCATCGAGTCGGTGTTGATCACCTCGCCGCCCACGCTGCGGGCGATGGCGACCGCCAGGTCGGACTTGCCCGCGGCGGTCGCACCGACCACGGAGACGACGCGGGGCTGGATGACGGGAGAGCTGCTCACGGGCCAAGTCTCGCAAAGAACGGGAGTGGCGCCGTGTCTCAGGCGATCACTCTGGGGAAAGATATGAGCGGTATGACCTATTTTCTCCGTCCGCCGGGCGGACCCAGCTGAAGGAGAGCACCGGACATGGGCCTGATGGACAACCTCAAGGGCAAGGCCGAGGAGCTCAAGGACAAGGCCAGCGAGCTCGCGGGCAAGCACAACGAGAAGATCGACCAGGTGGTCGAGAAGGCCGGTGCCGCAGCGGACAAGGCCACCAAGGGCAAGTACAGCAACAAGATCGAGACCGGCACCAGCAAGGCCAAGGGCGCGGTGGACCACTTCGCCGCGAAGCCCAAGGACGAGGGTCGGAGCTGACCGGGCGTCAGCTCCAGGAGGCCACGAAGTAGCCGACCCCGTACGGGGCCTCGTCGTACCGCAGCCTCCCGTTCAACCCGGCGCCCTGAGCAGCTCCCGCGAGGACCTGCCAGGGCGCCCGTCCGTCCGCCTGCAGTTCCGCCGAGACCACCGGGTCGAGCCCGGCGAGCGCGGCCACGTCCGCCGCACCCAGAGCCCGGGCCGCCTCGGTGTCGTAGCCCTCGGCCCGGTCGTCCAGGTAGCCCGGCGCCTTGACCGAGCGGCAGGCGCTCCCGCCGCCGAGCACCAGCAGACCGACCCGGTCGGCCAGTTCGGCCAGCCCGCCGCCCAGGCCGAGCAGCCGCTCGGTCGGTGCGTCGGCCGGGACGGCACACGCATGGGTGGGGGTGGTCACCCCCGCCTGCTCCAGCAGCCACGCCCCGACGGCCAGCGACGGCGCCAGCTCCGGCCCGTCCACTCCGCCCGACGGCAGCCGCACCACCCGGGGGACGCCGTACCGGTGGAACGAACCGACCCCGCCCTCGGTCCAGACCCCGCCCTCCGGACCGCCGCCGACCAGCACGATCAGGTCGGGCTCCGAGGCCGACAACTCCCGCACCGCCGCCAGGCAGGCGGCCCGCAGCGACTCCAGTTCGGGCGCCGCACCCGAGGCGACCTCGGGCACCAGCAACGGCGGACAGGGGGCGACGGCAGCGGCTACGAGCATGCCGTTCACCTTAGGACATCCGCCTCGGGAGGCAGGACGCTCAGCTCTGCTGAGGTGCGGCTCCGCCGCGTGGGCGAGGAGATCTGACGCCGGGGTCACAGACGAACGTGCCTGACCACCTACGCGACGATCACCTTCTACGAGGCCGGCGTCGCAGTTCCCCGAGCCCCTGCTGTGCTGAGCCACCTGCCAAGGTCGGCGGCGCCCACGCGGCGGAGCCGCACACCAGCAGAGCCCCGAGCCCCTGCCTTCCGAACCACCTGCAAAAGGTCGACGCGGCCGAGCCCCGGTCCCGGAGGGCTAGGCCGTGTTTTAGAACGGGGTTCCGGTCCAGTCCTCGCGCTGTGATGATCATGGTGTGGGGCGTGGAGATCTTTCTGATGAGCAGTGGTCGG
>NZ_JBIWML010000024.1:30284-107990 GCF_044766665.1 Kitasatospora sp. NPDC101801 | reverse complement strand
GAGCCGCGGCAGACCTTGTTGTTCTGCGCGTGGTTGGCCTGGTCGCGGTTCCGGGTGGTGATCCCGGTCTGGGACCGCACCTTGCCGACGCTGATCTCGTGCATCGACGCCACGTTGCGGGCGATCGGCGGGGCGCCGACCTACGCGCTGACCGACAACGAGAAGACCGTGACGACGGACCGGATCGCCGGGGTCGCGGTTCGCCACCCGCAGATCGTCGCGGCCGGCAAGCACTACGGCATGCAGGTCCACACCTGCGTCCCGTTCGACCCGGAGTCCAAGGGCGGCTCCGAAGCCACGGTCCGCATCGCCAAGGCCGACCTGGTGCCCACCGGCGCGAACTTGCGGCCGGACTACGGCTCGTTCGCCGAACTGCGGGGCGCCTGCGCGTTGTTCTGCCAGCAGGTCAACACCCGCACCCACCGCGAGACGGGGCGGACCCCGGCTTCCGCGCTGGACGTCGAGCGCCGGCGGCTGCACCAACTGCCCGTCACGCCGCACACGTTGGCCCTCGGTGAGTCCCGCACGATCCACACCGACCAGACGGTCCGCTTCGGGTCGGTCCGCTACTCGACCCCGCCCGGCCTGGTCGACCAGGAGGCGTGGGTGAGGGTCGACGGGGACGAGCTCGTCGCGGTGGTCGACCTGGCCCAACTCCCGCACCGTCCGGAGTGGTTGCAGGGCCCGGCCGGGCTGACCGAGGTCGCCCGTCACCGCATCGCTCTGCCGGGCCGGCCGGTCATCGACCCCGCGCACTACCCGGGCCACCCGCAGGACGCGGGCGGCGCCCCGCGCCCGCCCAGGCCCCGCCCCACGACGGAGGCGGAGGAGGCGTTCCTCGCGCTCGGTCCCGGCGCGAAGTCCTGGCTGGTGGAGGCCGCGGCCTCGGGCACCGCCCGGATGCGGGTGAAGATGGCCGCCGCCGTCGAGCTGGCCGCCCTGGTCGGCGGACTGGAGGTCGACGCCTGCCTGGGACTCGCGGCCGCGGCCGGCCGGTTCGCAGAGGACGACCTGATGTCGATCGTCCGCCATCGCGCCACCGGCCAGCGGCCCTCCGACCTGGTGGTCTGCGACGAGAAGCACTCGGCACAGCCCGGCACTTCGGCCTGGGCCGACTTCGGCCGCACCCCCGCTTCCTGATCTCGCTCGGGCCGGGCCCTGACGGGCCCGGCCCGACCAACCTAACCGCCGCCCGCCAGGGCGGCCCCTCGAAAGGTCCGTATCCATGACCAACGTCGCCTTCGCCGACTCGCTCACCCCCTCCGAAGCCCGCGTTCTGGGCTCGGTGATGCCCACTCCCGTTCCCGCGCCGCCGGCGGCGCCGCCGATCCCGGCCGACCTGGAGAACGTTCTGAAGCGGATGCGGTTCCCCTATCTCCGCAAGGCCGCCCCGGAGGTTCTGGCGACCGCGCGGGCCCAACGCTGGGACCCCGCCGAGGTGGTGAGGATCCTGCTGGAGAGCGAGATCAAGGGCCGGGACGAGGCGACGCGGCGCAATCACCGCAAGCAGGCCAACCTGCCCACCGGCAAGACCTTCGGCTCCTGGAAGGAGGAGGAGTCCTCGATCCAGCGGCCGATGCAGCACGCGCTCAGCACGCTGGAGTGGGTCCACCGCTCGGAGAACCTCGCCCTGACCGGCCCCTCGGGCACGGGCAAGAGCCACTTCGCCGAGGCCATCGCGCACAAGGCGATCGACGAGGGCATGCAGGTCAGCTGGTTCACGCTGGAGTCGCTGACCGCGACCCTGGGCCGAGCTGCCGTTGACAACTCGGTCGCCCGAACCGTCGCCAAGATCACCCGATGTGATCTGATCATCGTCGACGACATCGGCATGCTGCCCTGCGGCCAGGCCGCCGCCGAAGCCTTCTACCGGGTCATCGACGCCGCCTACGAACGCCGCTCGGTCATCGTCACCAGCAACCTCCACCCGTCCGGCTTCGACTCGATCATGCCCAAGACCATCGCCACCGCAGCCGTCGACCGGCTCCTGCACCACGCCCACATCGTCCTCACCGAAGGCACCAGCCACCGCCTCCAGCAGGCCACTACCGGACACGGAGTCCGCCCACTGGCTTGAGGCCGGACACTCCGGCCTGTCACCGGCCAGGGCTATCGTCGGCGCGGTCACCACCACACCATCCGGAGGACTTCATGAGCTGGGACCTGCTTCTGCTTCCCGCTCCCGCCGACGTCACCTCGGTCGACGAACTTCCCGACGACTTCCGCTCGGACCCCCTGGGCTCACGCGCGCAGATCGCGGCCGCCATGCGCGAGTGGATCCCCGGCACCGACCTCACCGATCCGGCCTGGGGACACCTCGCCGGCCCGGCCTGGTCTGTCGAGGTGAACATCGGCTCCGACGACCCCGTGGAATCGATCATGCTTCATGTCAGGGGCACCAGCAACGACGCCCTGCCGGCCGTGTTCCGGATCGCCGACGCGGTCGGCTGCCGGGTCCTCGACATCTCCGAGGGCACCTTCCTCACCTCACACGATGGCGCCACGAGCTGGCACGCCTTCCAGGACTACCGGGATCACGTCATACGCGAGGCCTGACCAACCCAGCCCACAGCGGCACACATTCGCCTGACCAGGTGACTACTCGTCACACCGGACAGGGAGATCAGATGTCCGCCCACGAGGCATTCGACTGACCGTCAGAACGGATCTCGGCGTGTCCGCTGACACCTTCTTCAGCCACCGCCGCACGGTGGAGGCGGAGATCGTGTCGGCGATGGCGCGGTCGATGACCTCGCGGGCCAGTTCCGGGCAGGACCAGCGCGACAGCGGCGCGCCGCTCTCGGCGGGCAGCTGACAGGCCAGGGCCTTGACCTGCGCGGCCTGCAGGGCGGTGAAGCGGGGCGGGCGCCCGGACCGCTTGCGGTCGGACAGTGCGGGCAGTCGGTTCCCGGTGAACCGACCCCGCCAGGTGCGGACGGTGTCCAGGTGCAGCCCGGTCTCCCGGGCGATGCGAGTGTTCGAGCGACCCCGTGCCGCGTGCAGAACAACCTGGGCGCGCTGACGGAGCCGGTGTTCGGTCTTGTGGCCGTAGGCCATCTTCTTCAGCCGCTCGCGTTCCGAGGCGGTCAAAGTGATCGGGCAGGCGGAGGCAACGGGCAAGGCAGGAAGGCCGATCGCGAGAAGCGGATCACGACAGGCCGCATCCTGCCGCACCCCGACACCTGCCTGTCCCGCAGGATGTCCGCTGTGCGCACGCTCTGGGAACACACCCGGCTCCAAACTTGAGCTGTTCCTGAACATGCACGCCAAATCCGTCTGGCCGCAGCTGGCCGGCCTGCGCATCCGCCTGGGAAACAGATAGCCTCCGGCGAGAACGGGCGGCTGATGGGGAGCAGACGTGAACATCGAGGAGATGCTGGACCGGCTCGCCGCGGTGATCGGGCCGCCGCCTGCGGGCGGAGTTGTCCCGGTCCCGTGGGAGCTCGGGCCCGAGGCGCTTGGATTCCAGCTGCCCGCGGACTACCGGGCGTTCGCCGACCGGTACGGGATGGTCAGCATCAGGGACGAACTGCACATCTACACACCGTCGAAAGCGCCCAGTTCCCAGACCGAGGAGCCGCTCGGCTTCGAGGGATTCCTGTACAACACGACGGAACCCTACGGATACTGCGCCTGGCTGGCCGAGTGCTACCGGGACGGGGACTACAGGGAGTGTCCGTATCCGCTGTTCCCGGCCGAGGGCGGCCTGCTGAAGTGGGGCAACAACTACAACTCCGACCACTTCTTCTGGCTGATGCGGGGCCCGGACCCGGACCGGTGGCCGGTTGCTGCCAAGTTCGACTCGTTGCTGGAGTGGGACGTGTTCGAGGGCGGTTTCCTGGAGTTCCTGCTGGCGGCGGTGACGGAGCAGTATCCGTACCATGGGGACGTTGTTCCCGGAGGGATGAAGCAGGTCGGTGATGCCCGTGCTTATCGCCCTCGGGGTGACTGGTCGAAGAACCTTCGGGAGTGAGCCCATGAACATGGTCAACGGCCAGGCCGGGGCGCTGCTGGAGGTCCTCGGACGGCTGGAGAGCACGGCGGGATGACTCCCGACTCCGCTCATAGATGTGGTGTCGACGTGGGTCAACCGCCCCGAGGGCTGGACGGTAGGGCATCTACCCGCACTCACCGGTGCGCACAGGGCGGTCTGATCCATCGCTTGATGTGCGCCTCCACCACCTGAGGCTCGGTCAACCCCCGAAGGACTTCCGAACTCGACCACTAAGCACACCCGCGGCCGCGTCACCACCGACGCCTACCCGCTGCGGCCCATCGAGGCCGATGTCCGCAACGGCGTGCACGCACCGGAGAGCGAACGGGACGGCCTCCGACGCGTCATCGACACCGCCTGGTCGCAGAGCGGCCGGCCGCGCCGGGCGCCGACCCACGGGGTCGGCCCCTGGCTCGGCGTCGGCCCGACCCTGCTCACCCGGGCGTAGGCCAGCGACCCCGACGCCTCAGACCTCAGCCACCCGGCTGACCCCAACCGCCTCACGCACGTACCCGCTGACCCACCGGCACCCGAACCCGTCCACCGCGTCCGGACGCAGCCCGCTCAGGTGCTCCCCCGCAGCGTCGACCAGGGCGGCGAGGGTCGGAGCGGTCCACACCAGGCTGTCCGGTTCCTCGCCGTCGTCCTGCGGCTCGGGCCGCTCGGTCGCGACCCACCCAACGGCCGGGCTGTACAGCACCCCCTGGAAGTACTCCGTCCCCAAGTCCTCGTCGAAGCCGGTCTGCTGGAAGAAGTGCACCGTGACGGTGCTGGCGCGCAGCTGCTCCAGCAACTCGGCCCCGGCATCGGGCGAGGTGTCCAGGTGCTCCTGCAGGCCCGTAGCGGCGAACTGGCCCAAGTCCTTGGCACCGTCTCCCGGGACCGCCAGCAGCCACCGCTCCATGTTCCAGCCGGCCTGCTCCGGGTGGATCGCATGGAAGCCCTCCTCCACCACCGGCTCCCCCACCCTCGGATCGCCGGCGGCGGACGGCAGCTCGACACAGGGCGGCGCGTAGATCCCCGCCTGGTGCAGCTGCTTGCGGAGCCGTCCCTCGTCCTCGGGCGACACCCCGCGGGCAGCGGTCAGGAACACTGCCAGGAACTCCTCCTGGACGGACTCGGTGAACTCCACCCCCGCGGGCACCCGCAGCGGTGCCCCCTCGACGATCGAACGGACCGTCTCCGCCAGCATCAGCGCCACCTCCCGCCTGACACCACCAAGGGAAGGGGCCTGCCCGGTGCCGCCGCCACCGACTCCGCTCCCCCGGCCAGCTCCCGCCGGCTCCTCACTCCCAACCTGCTCTGCGCTGTACACCATCGACCCGCTCCTCCCCTTGCCGTGCGCCGCCCGCCCCGCAGCTGCAGGACGGAGCGGCTACTTTCCGAAACTGGCCCCAAACTGTCAGTACCCATAGATACCCTCCAAGGCGAGCGGCCGGAGCCGCTTTCGACCTGATGGAGGGGCACGGGTGGACACGGTCTCCGCGCGGTTCGCGCAACTGCAGAAAGACGTAGGACAACGGCACGCCACCGCGGCCGCGCTGACCCCCGGGGCCGACGGCCGCCCGCAGGCGTTCGCCGACCTGGTAACAGCCACCGACAGCCTCCTCACCTACGCCGCGCAGGTGCCCAGCCTCCGCGCGGAGCCCGCGCGGCGCGCCACCGAGCAGTTCGCGATGTGGACCCGCCGCGGCGCTGCGGCTATCACCGCGCTCACCTCAGCCGCCGTAATTCCCGGATGGGTGGCCTGGGGCTGGCTGCTGCTACTCCTCCCCCTCCTCCTGGCCACCCTGGGCAGTGGATGGAAGGCCCAGCCGCTGCCGAAAAGCCGACCTCACCTACGGCACCGGGTCAGTGCCGCACTGCTCGCCGTGTGCGCCCTGCTGCTCGCCGTGGTGGCCACCGGCACGCTCAGCGCCTGGTGGGTCCTCGCCGCAGCAGCCTGCGCCGCCGCCAGCTTCCTCACCGGCCTGCCTGACGACCCCAACGGGGGCACCAAGTGAGCACCCCCTACGGCGACGCGGAGCAGCAGGTCCGCCGGCTGAGCCGCTCGGTGGACGAGGTCGAGTCCGACCTCCGAGGCCTGCGAGAGGAGCACGAACAGCAGGCCAGCGAGACGAGCAGCCGCCTGGACTCCGCCGAGTACAAGCTCCGCGAGCAGGCCGGCGAGATCGAGGCCCTGGAGCAGCGGGCCGACGAGGCCGACGAAGAGGGCAAGGACGTGCGCACCCTGGTCGAGGACCTCGGCCAACGGGTCGCCTGGCTGGAGCGGCGCGTCCGCACCGCCGCCGGCGGGGCCGCCGTCGACCTGGACGCCACCGACAACGAGATCGACCAGCTGGTCACCAAGGCCGCCGCCGGGCGGGCCGCTGAAGCCCGGCTGCTCCCGGCGGCCGATCGCGCCCGCCATCACCACAACCTGGTCGCCTACACCGAGGCGACCGCTTCCCTGGAGCAGGCCCGCAGCGCTGTTCTGGCCGCCAGCGGCACCCTCGCGCGCGCCTCGCTCGGAAGCGATGCCTTCACCGAAGCCGCCACCGCCTACCGCACGGCCACCGTCAAGCTCAGGTCGACCACCGCCCAGACCGACCGGCTGATGGGCGCCGTCGCCGCCGCCCGCACCGCCCTCGACCGCGACCAAGGCTTCGACCAGACCTTGGCAGAGGCGGCCGAAGCGGGCCAGGACGCCCACGACCACCTCGTCCGCATCGCCCACGCCCGCATCGGCGCCGCCGTTGCCGGAACCGGTCTCCTGCCCGTCTGGTTCACCACCGCGCTGGGCCCGATGCCACCGCGTGCCGACACCGCGGGCTGGCTCGACGCCGCCACCGACGCCCTGGTCTACCGGATGCTGTACGGCGTGCGAGACGAAGTGCTCGCCCTCGGCCGCATCCCCGCACAGGCCACCGCCCGGCAGCGCGCCGACCGCAAGGACGCCGAGGAGGGCCTTCGCCGGTGAGCGCCACCGCCCCGGCCGAGACCCTTCCGCCAACCAGCCCCCGGCCCATCGACCGCGGCCTGGCCGACCGGACGATGCACGCCCTCCACCTGGCCGGACTGCCCATAGCCCACGGCGGCCACGGCCCGGGTGTCCACCTCAGGCCAGCCCAACCACTCCGCGACGACGACTACTGCGACGGCCTCATAGCCCTGCACTGGATCCCCTCCCCTCGCCTGGTCGCGGCGGCCGCCACCGAGCAGCACCAGCAACCCGCACACCGCGCGCAGCAGGTCGTCGTCCACGCCGTCCAGCACGCCCTGACCGCGATCCTCCCGGCCCTGGGCGCGGCCGCTGCGCAGTCCTTCACCCTGTGGGAGATCCGGGTCGACCACACCATCCTTCCCGTGGTCGAACTCGCCTCCCCGCCCCTCCCCCGCCCCACCGGCCCAGCCCCCGTCGCCCCTGGCACCTTGCCCGACATCACCGCTGCCGTCCGGCGCAGCGCCGCTCTCGCAGGCCTGCCCGTCGCTGACCGTCCCGGCGACCCGGGTATCGTCCTGCGCCCTTGCCCACCCCTCGGCCTCGACGACGACACCACGGGCATCCCCGATCTCGGCTGGAACCCTTCCCGGCGTCTCACCTCCACTCCCGGCCGGGCCGCCTGGAATCTGCGCGGATCCGTGGAAGACGCCATGCGGCCGGCGCTTGCCACCGCCCTCGGCGCCTGCGGCCTCGAAGCGTGGTGGCGCAAGCCCCAGCACCTCCCGGCCCAACTGCGCGCCTACGGGCCCAGCACTGCCCCGCCGATCCGACGCTGAACCCCAACGCGGCCGCTGCCGAAAGGACGTTCCGAGTGGACCTCTTCGACATGGACGAAACCGAACTCGCCGCCAGGCTGCAGGACGCCTTCGCCGCCATGACCCCCGAGCGCTCATCCCGCGCGCAGGCGCTCCACCTGGCCGCCGCCCTGTCTGGACGCGCCGCCGCCCGCGACAGGGACGGCCAGGCCTGGACGGTGCGCGTGGACGCCGACGGCACTGTTCACGCCAAGGCCTCCGACGGAACCCTCGTCATGGGCTGGGCAGCTGTCCACCAAGCCGTTCCCGAAGTCCTCGCGCCCTTCGAGACTGACACCCATCACCGACCCCTCGTCCCTGACGCCGGCCCCGGGATGACGTTCGACGCCCTGACCAAGCCGACCTTCCCCTTCCCGGACGACGACGACCTCGAAGCCGCCTTCGACCATGACCCGCAGCACCTCGCCGACCTCACCGCTGCCATCGCAGATCTGCGCCGGCAGTGGGAGGCGGTCAGCGTCGCCCTCCGCGTCGAACAGGCCGCCGTCCAACTGCGGGCCAAAGCTCCCCAGGTCCCGACCCTGACCCTCAACGACCAAGAACAGATGTGGTGTCGCTCCGTCAGCTGCGGCTGGGTCCGCACCGACGCGATCGTGGAGGCCGCTGATCCCGTGTGGGGGATCATCAACCGATCCGGCTACGAGCGCTCCTCCTCCTGGATCCCGCGCGCCGCCACCGAACTCCTCGCCGAACCCCCAGCCGACGTCCCCGCGTTCCTGCGCCACCACCTGCTCGACAACGAAGGCCCCGTCGACCTGATCACGATCGCTGGCCCCGAAGGCCCCGTCTACAACCTCAACAGCGGCGGCGCGCACCGAACGCATCTGTTCCGCATTCTCGGCCTTCCCTGGCTGTTCGCCACGCAGACCGCCCTGATCACCCCTTGGGAGATGACCCGGAACATCGAGGAGGCCGACCACTGGCAGGGCCTGATCGACCACGGCCTCCTCCATGGCACCGTCAACCGCCGTACCTACGTCGCCACCCTGCGCATCAGCCACTGCCCCGCGCCGTGGATGCTCGCCGAACCGGAGACCGCCGCGGCGTACAACACCGCCTACGAGCGCGCCTACCCCGGAGCCCTCGGTCGTCTCGGCGTCCCGCCCCACGCCCTGACCGACGCAGCCTCCTGGGAGACCTGGCTGCTGACCCCCGTCGTCCAGGCCGCACCCCCAACGCGCGGACTCAGGCGACTCCTGAACCTGCGGCTCCGAACCGGCCGCGACGCCGCCCGCCGGCCCTGAGCGACACTCTCACAGCGGATTCGCCATGAGGTCATCCACCGAGCCGAGGCGCTGGCGCCTCCATCGACAGGCCGCGGGCGCGAGCACAGCAGGAGCTCAGGCCCGCCGTCGGGCCGTCGGGCCGCAGGTCTCTGCGCAATCCGGCAGAGACCTGCCCTGCGCAACGGCCAACGCGGCATGCGCAGACTCTGCGCACCCGTGACCAGCATCGATGAGCTGCCACACCTCCAACGGGGCATCCTGCGCAATCCAGGGCAACCGTCTGCGCAGAGGAATCTCTGCGCAAGCGATCCGCTGCGCAGAGGGGACTGCGCAACGCAATCCCCACTGCGCAGACCGGGAGTCTGCTGTCGCCCGGGCTGTTGCCGCGGAAGATTGACCGCCCAGGAGCCCATGCCAGCGATCCACGACTCGGACCTCATCCGAGCAAGCCAACGCGCCGGAACCCACAGGAGCACAAGAGTATGGATAGATCGAACTGCCGGCGTTGTATGAAGGGATCCCCGAAATGGCTCCTGAGCCGTCCGACCCAAAGCGGGTTGCCGCCCAAGCCGGACTAGCGCAGGTGGCCGCGCAAGCTTCGGCTCCGATGCCCGGCATCACGATGACTGCAGAGGTAGCCAAAGCGGTCGCGCAGGCCCCTGAGGAGCCCGGGAATCTCACGAGGCTCGTTCTCAGTTCGCCCGGTATCCGACCGCGAAAGTGCCAGGAGATCGTACCCGCCTGGTGGCGGTTGGTGAGCACTTACGACAGCGTGACGGGCCTGTTCGACACGCTGCACCTGGTCCGCCGCACCCGTGCAGAAAGGAACACCACCAAGACGACCCGCGGACGACTGCACTCGGATGCCCAGGATCTGCTGCGGGCCGCCATCGTGTTCACGTCGGCTGGTTTGGATGCTGCGGTCCAAGCGCTCATCCACCACGCGGTGCCCACCCTGATTACCCTGCCAGGCACACCGAGGAGCAAGTACGAGACCTTCATCGACGAGCAGGTGCGGGCACCCAAGACGGCCGACGAGTTTTTGCTCGCGCTCAAGGCGCAAGACCCTCAGGCTGAGCTGCTGAACCTCTACCTGCAGAGCAAGACCAAGGCGAGCTTCCAGGGCAGCAGCGATCTTCGTAGTCGCGCTGGATCCTCTCTAGGGATCACCAATCAGCAGATCCCCAAGAGACGCTTCGACGCGTTGGATGTGTTCTTCACTGCAAGGAACGATGTCGCACACCGCCTCGACATGGAAGGTTTCGAGCAGCGCGCTGCGAAGCCCCCAAAGAAGCTCCGCGTTCAGCAGGACGTGCTCCACATGTGCGATCAATCCCTCATCCTGGTCCGTGACCTGATCGTGAAGACGGCCGCCAACTTGTCCGACCGTCGCTGACCCGGCCACCGCAGCGGTCATGGTTCGAGTGCTCAGAGCCGGTGGCGCGGGCCCCTCGCTGGTCGACTCCATCGACAGCCTGTTGCGCCGAGGCGCTACAACGGGGCTGAGCCAGCTCGGCCCAACAGTCCTCAGCCGAACTACCTGGGGGCGGACAGCCGTGCTGTCCGTGCTGCCCGGAACGCGGTCGCCGACTCGGTGCTCGCTCCGGCGACCGGCTGCCAGCTGCCCCCGTGGACGGCCACGAACGGGTGCCATCTGCCGTCGGAGCCCAGGCGCACCTGCGCTCCGCCTGCTGACAGGGCATTCCCTTCGGCGGTCAGCGAGCCCCGTGCGGTGGGCTGCGCGGCCGTGATGGCGGCCGCGGCTGCGGCTACCGATGCCGGGTCGGCCTTGGTCAGGGCGTCCGCTGCCTGGACGCCGGCCGGACCGCCGTGCCGGTAGGCGACCACCAGGCGCCGGATCTCGGCGGGAGGCCGCCCCAGGCGTTCGGCTACGGCTTCCGCCAGCGGCGCCCCCCGTGGGGTGGCCAGGTGGCGGACCGCGTCGGTCAGCGCATTGAGTCCCACCTCGATCGTGCGGCTGCGCAGTACGGCGCGGGCGCGGGCGGCGCCGTCCGCCACGATGGCGGCCAGGCCGGGGCTCACCGCCGGCACTGGCGACGGAAGGACGGGCATGGCCGGCAAGGCCAGCTCCTCAGCCGCCTGGCCGGGCTCCTGCGACTGCTGGAACAGCAAGGCGGCCGCGGTGCTGCCTGGCGGCGGCGCCGCCCCCGGCTTCCGTGCGATCCCCGAAGAGGGCCGCGGCACCAGGTTGCCGGCGGCAGTGGGGTCCGGTGCCGCCACGGCGGGACACGGACGGGGTGCCGTGGCGGACAGGCGGGCGGAGCTGACTTTCGCCTGCAGGCGCCCCAGGGAGCAGCCGCGCAGCGCGAGCAGGGCGGCCGGTTGCTGGCGGATGCGGGAGGCGAGGGCGTGGGCGAGGACGGCGGCGTGCTGGCAGAAGAAGCCGCCCGGCCCGGTGGCCGCCGCCGGGTGGGCGGTGCAGTCGAAGGAGAAGTCCGGGGGGAGAACGGGATGCCCGGCCGTGTTCCCGGCCTCCAGCAGGTCGGGGTGGACCCGACCGGTCTGGACGGCTCCGAGGATTTCGGGGTGCCCGAGGACGGCGGCGGCGACGTCGTCCCACTGGGTCTCGGTCAACGCGCCGACGACGATGGTGGTGCGGGCCTTGGGCGCACCGGGCAGGGTGACCGAGCACAGCAGATGTCCTGGCCGGGAGGTGTCGAGCTGGCCGGTGTAGGCGGTGTGCGGCATTCCCCTGGTGGCTTCCAGCCGGGTGCGGTGACTGCCCACAGCGGCGGCGACGGCATCGAGGAAGGCTTCGGCCCACAATGGGCCGACCCCGACCTGGGAGGGGGCGGCGGGCGCGGGCGGGGTGGTGGTCATCAGCGGCTCCCGAGCGAGACGAGGGCGGACAGGGCCTGGTCGTCGAGGTGTGCGAGGTCCATCTCCCCCGACGGGAGGACGGCGTCGGCCAGGTCGCCCTTGTGGGTGACCAACCGGTCGATGCGCTCCTCCACTGTGCCGGTGGCCAGCAGGCGGCGGACGTGAACGGTCCTGGTCTGCCCGATCCGGTAGGCGCGGTCCGACGCCTGCTCCAGCGCGCTGCTGGTCCACGGAGAGTCGTAGTGGATGACCTGTGTCGCGGCGGTCAGCGTCAGGCCCGTCCCTCCAGCCTTGACTGACAGCACCAGCACCGGCAGTCGGCCCGCCTGGAACTCCTGCACCAGGTGCGCGCGCTCCTTCGCGGTCAGTCCGCCATGGAAGAACGCCGCCCCGTGGCCGGCGGCAGTCAGGCAGGCAGCCAGCACGTGCCCGATCTGCACGTAGTTGACGCACACCAGCATCTGCTCGCCGCCGCGTCGCGCGGCATCGGCGATCCGCAGCAACTCGTCCAACTTGGCCGAGCGCTCCCGGGCCCGGGGGATGTCGGCTGCCACCTTCCCGGGGTCCTCCCCCAGGTAGAGCGCGGGGTCGTTGACGATGGTGCGCAGCGAGTGCAGGAGGGCCAGGACGCGGCCCGGGCGGGCGCGGCGAGGCCGCGTGTTCAGGTCCTCCAGCGTTTCCCGGACCAGTGCCTCGTAGAGCGCGGCCTGCTCGGTGGACAGCTCCACCCGGTGCAGTGTGCGGATCTTCTCGGGGAGATCTGCTGCGATCTCCGGATCGGACTTCAGTCGGCGCAGCACGAACGGTCCGGTCAGGCGGCGCAGAAGCCGAGCCTGCTCGCTGTCGGCATCGCGGTCGGTGTGGCGACCGATGAGCCGCTGGAAAGTGCTGAGAGTGCCGAACAAGCCCGGGTTCAGCCAGTCCAGGAGCCGCCACAGCTCGGCCGAGCGGTTGTTGACCGGCGTCCCGGTGAGCGCCAGCCGGTCCTCAGCCGTGAGTGAGCGGATCGCCCGGGCGGCCAGGCCGTCGCTGCCCGCGATCAGGTGCGCCTCGTCGGCGACCACCAGGTCCCACGGCCGGGCGGCGAACACGGCGGCGTCCCGGGCGAGCGTGCCGTAGGAAGTGAGGACCACCGTGCCGGGGGCCAGCACCTCGGGGAGCTGGCGTCCGGCGCCGTGGTGGCGCACCACCGTGAGGGTGGGGGCGAACTTCGCGGTCTCGCGTTGCCACTGATCGAGCATCGACGTGGTGGAGACGACCAGGACCGGCCCGGCGGTAGCGCGGCGGCGGTGCAGGATGAACGCCAAGGTCTGCAGCGTCTTACCCAGGCCCATGTCGTCGGCGAGCACCGGGCACAGCCGGAGCGCGGCCATGCCCGCCAGCCACTCCAGGCCGCGATGCTGGTAGGGCCGCAAGGTCGCCTTCAAATCTGGCGAGACTGCGACCGGCTGGCGGCCGCGTTCGCCGCCGCGCAGGGCCTCGACCACCAGTGCCAGCCCGCCCGCGGGCCGACACGGCACCAGCTCACCCCCGACGGTGAGGACCCCGGCCAGCGCGGAGGTGAGCGCCTGGCGGGTCGGCAACTGCTCCAGCACGCGGTGCCGGACCCGGGCCAGTGTCACCGGGTCGACCAGTAGCCACCGGTCCCGCAGCCGGACCAGCGGCCGGTGCGCCTCGGCCAGCAGATCCATTTCGTCTTCCCGCAGGTCCGCACCGTCCAAGGTGACCTGCCACCGCCAGTCCAGCAGGGCCTCCATACTCAGACCCCGTCCGTCGGGACCTGCCGAGCCGGTACCGATCACGGTGTGGCTGGCGAGTCCCCCGACCAGTGACCCTGGCCAGTCGATCCGCATCCCGGCCTCGGTGAGGCGCCCGGCGAGATCCGCACCGACCAGTTCCCCCGCCTCCTGGACGCTCAACGCGAACCCCTCCCCTGCGTCCGCGAAGGCTGCGCGCTCCAGGGGCTTCCACACCGCGGCCGCGCGCCGAAGGACCCGGCGCAGCGGCCGCTGGTGCCACTCCCCCACCGCCGTGCCCTGCTGGTCGGTCCCGATCCGGACGGGCAGCAGCATCTCCCCCGCCGCCGTGGTCTCCGGGATGCCGACCGTCAGCACCGCGACCGGCTCCGGCCGGTGGTCCAGATCCCGCTCGATCCCGTCAGTCCACGCTCGCACCCCCGGGGGCTGCACCGCAGGCGTCGAGGCGAACGCCCCATCGCCGTACAGGAGTGCCGCACCGGGGCCGCGCACCAGGAGATCCACGACATGGTCGACGACGTCTGCGGCGGCGCCGGCCGCGTCCCGCACGCACAGTGGTTCGCTGGCGGTCAGGGCGGCGTGGCCCTCGGGCGGCAGCGCGGCCGCAGCCACTCTCAGGGCGGCGTCGAAGGCCTCGCTCGGCACTGGCCGCCACACGTCCCGGCCCGTCGGGTCGATCGCGGGGTAGACGGCCCCGTCCGCGATGACCCGCGCGGCGAAGTCGACCACGGCCGCCCACCCAGCCACCGATCGGTGCGCAGCCGGCCCGGGGGCCAGCAGGACGGGCAACAGGTGCTCCAGGGGCACCGACCAGCCGGAGACCTGCGCCGCCCGCACGGCCCCGCGCTCGTCGGCGAGCACCAGTTCCTCGGTTGCCGTTTCCGCCGGAAACGGTGGGCGGGCCGCACTGACCGCGTGCCCGTCGGGCCGGTAGAGCACCAGCCAGCCGGGCCGTCCCGGGGCCGTCGTCAGCGCGCATCCATGCGCCACCGCCCACTTCAGTGCCTCCTGCGGGCCCTGCCATTCGGCGGGCTCGGACCGGGAGGGCTTCGGGCTGCGCGGCAGTGGCATCACCACTTCCATGGACGCCGGTGCCACCGTTCCGTCGCCGGGGGAGGACCGGGGGAGACTGTCCGGCTCGCGCAGGCCCGTCGCAGCGGCGAGCAGCGACGTGAGCGCGGCATCCACCGCCAGTCGCTTGGACCGGCCGACACCTGGCCGGCCCGTAGTTCTTCCTCGGCGCAGTTGCAACGACGCCGTGACGGTGTGCTCGGGATGGTGATCAGGACCCCGCCGCTGAGCGTCGAACTCAACCGGCGGGGCCTGCTCGGCCTGACGGAGCAGGTTCACGATCCCGGCCGCCAGCCCCGGTACTCGGCCAGCGGCGTCCAGGGCGAGGTCCTGGAGAGGCGTCCAGGCGGGGGAGGCGGGGCGCTGAAGCAGGGCCAGCCAGTCGCGGGGGCCGATCTGGCCCACGTCAGCCCGCTGGGCCAGTGCTTCCGACAGCCCGGCCGGGGGAGTAGCCAAGTGGAGTGCTCCGCGAAGGGCATCGGAGAAACGGTCCGCAGAGAGGTGGTCCCAGACGTGCCCGACGTTCTCCGGGGTCAGAGAGGGCGAGGGGATGAGCAGTCCGGGATCGTCGGCCGCGGCCGGGGATTCGGCGGCCGGGTGCTCTTCGGTGCGCTGGCCTGCCAGAAGGGCGAGTAGTGCAGCTGAGGCAAGCTGCCGTGCCGCCTTCTTCGTCTCCGCCGTCCGCTCCGGTCCGGTCACCGGGCCCGACGGAAGGGCGAGGGCCATTGCGCACCGGTGCCCAGCCTCCGTGGCTAGACCGAGCGGGGCCTCGACCGGGCACGCGGCAGGAAGACCGGCGATCTGGGTGTGGATCGAGAGCAGTGACGGGGCGAGTTCTGGTTGGGAGCGAAGGCGTTGAAGCACGGCCTCACGGGCGGGCTGCCAGTTTTCCCCTTCGATCTCCAGCAGCACCGTCCGCAGGTCGCGCACAGGGAGCTCTCCTGATCCGACGCGGCGCACCGCTTCATCCCGGAGCGCGTCGACGCCTTGTCCGGCTGCGGCGGCTGACAGCGCTCTGGTGAACTCCTTCGCGGTGAGTCCCTCCAGTCCGGCCTGTACCGGGATGCGGCCGGCGGAAGGGGTGAGCGAGGACGGGAGTGGACGAGAGGTCACCGGCACATCGGACTCCAGCAGTCGGGGCAGGGGCACGGGCATTGTCCCGAATGCCTAGGACAGGCGCTCCCAGGCCGCGCCGCCGGTCGTGACCACAGCGTGCTGTCGGGGATCAGACGAAGGGCGCTCGGGCCGTTTCCGCCGGAAACGGCCCACAGGCGGCGAGGTGGCGCTCCTGGCGGGTGAATGGCGGTCAGGCTGCTGCTTCAAGGTGCCTGAAGGCCGCGCGCTCGAACGCAGCCAGACGTTCGAGTTCCCTTTGCTGAGCGTCGGCGGTGCCGAAGAAGGCGACCGCCGGGTGGGGCTGGATACCCGCCTCCCAGCGGCTCTTGACGACCAGGTGGACGGAACGCAGCTCGCTGACGGATCGGCTGATAGTCGAGGAGGAGAGTTCCAGCTGTTGGGACATCCGATTCTGGCGGGTCCCTTGCATCCACCTCTTCTCGACGAGCAGATCCCAGAAGCGGCGCGCTCGCGGAGAGTGAAGAGAGTTCAGGCGTGGCGCCGGGATGAACTTGGTCCAGGGCCGCGTGTGAGCCGCAGCGCTGTCCCACCTCGACGGGCTCCATGCAGGGCGACATCCCGCCTTGTTGGAGGTCCGCGGCACAAACGGGGGTGCGGTACTGCCGGAGGTAGTCAAGGGCAGATTCAGGCACGGGCAGGTGGCGCTGGCGGCGCTCGAACATCTGCAGGAGGGCGTCGAAGCCCTCCGGGTCCATCACGACGCGCAGGCGGCCGTCGCTCCGTACTGAGGCGTATCCCACACCCTTGATCAAGGCTGCTGTCAGCGGCTCATGGGCCGTGGAGGACTCACCGGTAGCGCACATGGGCGACTTCCCTTCTGCGACGTTGTTGGGCGGAAGCCTGTCGCAGCGGGCGCTGAACCTCACGCTGGCGCGCGGGACGCTCACCATTTCGTGGTGGCCGTTTCCGCCGGAAACGGCCTCGCGACCGAGGGTCGGTGGTGAGTTCTGTGGGTGAAGACGTTGAGTGGCGACCTTCGGGGTAGGGCCGAGCGGATAGTCTCCCCGGAGCCGACCGAACTCCGAGGAGACACAGTGCCCATCTCATTGCCCAGGCCGACGACCGCCAGGAAAGCGAAGGGACCGGCGGCCCCGTCCGCTGGGCAGGACCAGGACGGCGCATCCGGCACCTCCCCGGAGACATCCGGTGCCGACTCCTCGCCACCGCCGGCCGGGCCCACTCCAGCCGCCGCCGCACCTGTCGCCACTGATCGTTCCACGGCGATCTACGGACACGACGCCGGGAACGGCGACATCCTGGAGATCCCAGTCAAGCTGATCGCGCCCAACCCGCACAACGACCGCGACACAGGCGACGTCAGCGCTGAGGCCGCGCACATCAAGGCGAAGGGCCTTCTGCAGCCGATCTCGGTCATGCGTGCGGCCCTGTACCTCGCGCAGTGGGAAGAGTCGCTGCTGGCGAACCCACGGACCGCACCCCTCGTGCCAGCGGTGCGTGACGCTCAATGGGTGATCGTTTTCGGTGAGCGCCGTTGGCTTGCCACAACCGAGGCGGGCCTCAAGAAGATCGACGCGATCGTACGCGACGACCTCATCGAGGACTCCGAGGAGATCATCACCGCCGAGAACCTCCTGCGGAAGAACCCGAGCCCGCTGGAGGAAGCCCGGCAGTTCCGCCGGTTCGTCGACGAGAAGGGCATGTCCTACGCCGACGTCGAACTGGTCTCCGGTCGCAGCAAGGGGCACATCTCCAAGCGCATTGCCCTGCTGTCCTACTCTCCGAGCCTCCAGGCAGCGATCCGGGACGGCAGCGTCGGCCCGACCATCGCGAAGGAGATCGCCGATGCAGTCCCTGAGCACGAGCAGCAGGCGGCCGTCGTCAGGGTCATGCTCGGCGACCCGCCGGTGCACTACCAGACGGCCATCGCCGCAGTTCTCGCCGGCCGCACAGATCTCACGGACGACCAGAGCAACCACCTCCCGGAGCAGGTCAACCCCGAAGGCGCCGAAACGGCCGGTGCCGTTTCCGCCGGAAACGGCACCAGCGACACGGTGGGCGCCGACACGGGGCAGGGAGCAGGAACCGCGTCCCCTGACAACGGATCCGAGCGATCCCACGAGACGGGCACGCCGAACAGAACCGCTACCGCCAGCCCCAAGCCGGGACAGCCGGCCCAGCAGAAGGCCCCCGCCAAGCCAACCAAGGAGCAGCAGCAGACCGCTGACCGACGGGCGGCCGCTACAGCGCGTGCCAACGTCTGCCGCGACCTGCTGAAGGCCTCCGCCGGCATCGACAGTGCCTCGCTGGTCAACAGCGTCTTCCTCACCCGGTTCAACCAGACCGCCGCGCACGCGACCGCATACGGCTGGCTGCAAGCGGCAGGAGTTGCCGAGGTAGAGGCAGACAGTGCCGCGAACTACTTCCCTGCGGTCCTCGACACCGACCGGCCTGAACTCATCGCCCAGGCCGTCCTGGCGGTCGCGCTCGCTGGCGCCGAGATCCGCGCCTCCGATCAACGTCGCCCCGGCTACGACACGCAAGACAAGGCCTACATCGAATTCCTGCGCGTTCACGCTGGCTACACCGCGACCACCGCCTGGGAGCTGGAGCAGCTAGGCCTCTCGGCGCACCTCCCGCAGCCGTCCGTCTCACCCGAAGGATCTCTCCATGTCTGACTTGGCCCGCGAGGTGGACCCCCGCTTCCGCCCGAACGGCCGGACCTGGCCCCAGCTGTGGAACTGGCTCATCGCGACCGGTGGAGCCGGCAAGACCACCTACGGCAGCTCGATGGCAGTCACGCTGGCCCTGCGCGGCTACGTGATCACCTACTTCGATCTGGACCAGCAGTGCAACGGCTCTGCCGTACTCGGGCACCATCCCGACGTGCGTCCCGCCGGCCAGCCGGACATCGTCGACATGATCCTCGGGACGAAGACCTTCGAGGAGTGCCGCGTGCCAGCCCGGTACGTCCTGCAAAAGGGCAAGACCCGCGACCAGGACGTCTACCTGGACATCCCCAACCTCTACCTCATCCCCGGAAGCCGTGACCTCAGCAACGGCGACACGCTTCTCGGGAAGCACCCAGCCCGCTTCAACTGGTTCAAGGACTTCCTCCGCGACGAGTACGAAGGGGACGACGACATGTTCTTCATCGACAACCCCGCCAACTACGGCGCACTCGTCGGCACCGTCGCCATGATGCTCGACGAAGACGATGAGACCGTCCCGCCGTGCCTCTCCTCCACCAAGACCTGGGACGGGTTCCCCCCGTTCTTCACCGAGCTCGAACGGCTGCGTGAGGAGCACAAGAACTCCAAGGCCATCCCGGGCCGACCCACCGTCAAGCGCATCCCGATGCTGGGTGTGCAGTTGGGGAAGAAGCAGGAGAAGGACAACCGGGCCGCCCGGGAAAACATGGAGCGGGACTACCCCCACCTGCTGGCGGGAACGCCTTACGTCCGGTACTCCGCAGTCGCGAAGGGGCTGATCGAGAAGCGCCTGCCACTGCCGATCCTGGCCCCGAACAACGAGGCCTCTGCTGATTTCCGCAAGGTCGCCTCCGCGTGGGGTTTCCCCGACATCACCTGACAGCCGACCCACCCCGAGGGTGAAGGACGAGCGAAAGCCCTTCGCCCTCGGGACCGGTCAGCCGTTTCCGCCGGAAACGCCCCGGCGCGTGCCAGAGGCCATCAGTCACCTCCCTTTCGACGCACGCCCCCGGCCCGCCCGCTGAATCCATACCGCGACGGCTTGGTGGCGTTGAGTATCTGAATGCTCCACGCGGTGGGTCCGAACTCCGCCAAGGCCATATGGCTGTGACGATCGTCCGGCCCTCATGACACAGTGACCCCCTGAACGTCTGTACGTGAGCAAGGGGGATTCCGTGACCCGACCCGTCCTGCGACAGGTCCACTGGTGGCTGATCGGCTTCGTCGCCTTCGGTGCGGTCTTCATCGCCGCGATCGGCCTCGGCGGGTCCTACCTCGCCGTACGGGACGTGGCCTTCCGCAAGGGCATGGGCGACTTCGCGCCGATCTTCCCCATCGGAGTCGACGCTGGCATCCTCGTTCTCCTGACGCTCGACCTCGTCCTCACCTGGCTGCGCATCCCCTTCCCGCTCGTACGCCCCACCGCGTGGCTGCTCACGGCAGCCACCATCGCCTTCAACGCGGCCGCGTCCTGGCCGGACCCGCTCGGCGTGGGCATGCACGCGGTGATCCCGGTCCTCTTCATCATCATCTCGGAAGCCGCCCGGCACGCCGTCGCGCGGCTGGCGCAGCTCAGTTCCGACCGGTCGATCGAGAAGATCCGCCTGATGCGCTGGGTCCTGGCACCCGGCCAGACCTGGCGGCTGTGGCGGCGCATGCACCTCTGGGAGATCCGCAGCGTCGGCGAGGCGATCCGCGGCGAGCAGGCCCGCCTGACCTACAAGGTTCTCATCGAGGACTCGAAGCCCCGCAAGCGCCGCCGAACCAAGGGCCTGCCGGCCGCGGCCTACCTGCCGCTGCAACTCGCCGACCTCGGCGTGCCCATGGAAGTCACCTACGAGTCCGGCCTGGCCGCCGCCGGCGTCGACACCGAGTTGCTCAGCCGCCTCCTCGCCCACAACGAACGGGCCGCCAGCGCCACCATCGCAGGCAGCCCCGACGTTCCGGTCCCTGCGCAGACCCAGCCTGCCGAGATTGCGCAGCGCAAGGCCCTTGCGCAGAGCGGCGACGACACGATTGCGCAAGACGATCTTGCGCAGAACAGGCTTGCGCAGCCGGCCGAACTGGAGATTGCGCAGCCTGATCCCGCGCAATCGGAAGTGCCGTATCCGCAGGTCAACAGCTATGAGTCGGGCATTGCGCAGCGCGAGACGTCGTCGGCCGCCGCGCAGAGCGGTGATGCGCAGCTCCCCGGAGCGACCGCCGGCGACGCGGGCATCCTGCGCATGGACTCTGCGCACGACGTGCCCCGGCCGGACTCCGCGCAGCGCTGGAACGGACAGCAGATCGAGGAGGACGAGGAAGACGGCACGAGCTGGCAGCCGGCGGTCGAGCAGACCGTTCCAGGCTCGCGGGCCGCGGCGGTGGGCACCGGTGCCGGACTGCTCATCACCCAGCAGGTCGACGACTCCCAGGCGCTCCCGGCTGGCTGGGCGGAGGGATTCGAGGCCTTCGTCGCCGAGTACCGCCGTCACCCGGAGCAGAGCGAACTCGCGGGCTACCTCCACACCCGGCGCTTCAAGAGCAACAAGTCCGGCGACGGCCCGGTCAGTGAGAACTCCGTCCGCCGTTACTACAACCAGCTGTGCGAGCGCTTCCCAGCTCCCAGCCAGCCGCGCCTGGACCTGCAGGACACCCTGATGGTGTGAGGTCTGCTGCATCCGCCACGTCGGCCGGATCCGTGCAGGCCCGCCGATCACCACAGGGCCGACTGCGTCTCGCCCAGCAGTCCTACGGAACGGCGCGGAACCGCCAGGCCCGGGCCTGCCCGCTCGTCAGTTGCGGCAGCCCCGAGCCTGAGGCCACCATCGTGACCCCGGCCATCGGTCGGAACCCCGCACGGTGCAGCAGGTCGAGCCTGTGCTGATAGCCGGGGGAGCTGCGCAGCAAAGACGGAGCGGTGGCCACGAAGCACGGCCCAGCAGCGGAGGCCCCTGTGATCGCCTCGCCCAACAGCAGAAGGTCGAGGTCCTGGACGGCCCAGTCGGCGGAGACCGAGAAGTCGTCCAGGAGCAGCAGGTGGCCGAGGTCGGTGCGGGGCCCCTTCTCCAGACCGTCCCGGACCACCGGCGCCAGGCGCTGCTGTCCGTCCCGGCGAGTGAAGACCTGCTCTGCCACTGCTGTCCGGACCTCCTGGTCGAGCGCTGGTTCCCCGCCCCGGCCGACGAGGGCGTCGAAGTCGTCCTGGGTGATCGTGCCCAGGCGGAGGGGAACCCGCAGGAGCCCTACTCGCGCCACGTACTCCAACTCGACACCGAAGGCAGTCCGGCTCGGCCGTTGCCCCGGCTGGAGCCGCTCGTGGCGCACCAGCAGTGACCATTCCTCGACCCCGCGGCCGCCAGGGCCGGCCGGCCAGTACTCCGGGCTGAGGGACAGGCGCAGTCCGGCCGGGTCAGCTGGCATAAGACCGGCGTCGTTGTGCTGCTGCCTGTCTTCGGTCATGAGCCGATCCTCCCGCCGAGCTTCCTGCACTGTCAGGACTTCGCGGGCTTTCGTCAACGAAACCTTGACCGAGGCGGTAGCGGGTATCGGGGGGTTCGCTGGGACCGATTCTGGGCTTCGGGGGTACCGGAGAGCGGATCGGTGCTGCCCGGAGAATCGGTCTTAGCGAAGCCGCCCTGGCACCGTGTCGGCCCGACGGATATGCCTACAGCTGGCCTCCGGCCACCGCGACCAACCGCGCGAGCTCGGCGGCGGAGCTGAGCTCCATCTCCCAACGGCGGAACTGGGCCGGGTCGAGGTGGAGGCAGATCATCCACGCGGCATGACGACAGGCCGGCTTGCAGTGCTGCCCCCGGTGATCACAGCCGTCGACGAGTGCGGCGGACGGACGGCAGAACTGCTGGACGGTATAGCGAAGCCTGTTGTCGTCGGCCTCTGCCAGGAGACCACGGACGTGGCCAGGGTCCGTCGCCCGAGCGACCATACCGGGATAGGCGCAGAATCCCTCCGATTCGAGGAGGAAGTCGTACAGCGGGCTGGTGGTGTCGCTGAGCCGCTTATTGGGCTGACCGACCGCCGTCAGGGTGTCGTCCGTGAGTGCCGAGCCGAAGGCACGGTCGAGAGCGCCCCTCACTGCGCGCAGGGCCACCGCTTTCGAGAGGGGATCGACGACTCCGGGAAAGTGCTGGTCGATGACGTTCGTCGCCTCAGAGCGCTGCGGATCGTCGAGCCGCGCGGCCAACTGCAGGAGGGCAGCACGCACCTCGGCAGCTCGCTGAGAGGGTGCTCGGTTCAGCTGCGTCTCGTGGGCGAGCGTCATCCTCATCGGCTTCGTATTGGGGCCGATGTCCTGGGGGAGCCGGTCAAGAGCGCTGCCAAGCTGGAGCCGGAGCCGTCGTACGGCCTGCTCCTCCGGGTTCAGGGCCAGCAGGTACCACCTCAATGCGTGGCAAAGGTGCCCGGACTTCCAGCCGAGGGCAGCGACTCCCGCCGCCAGCAGCGCGTCGCCGTAGGTCACGCCGTTGGTGCCGGGTAAGGGGACGTGCTTCGCCACCCGATCGCGGCGAAGCCGCTGAAGGTCGTACGCCCGGAACGCCTTGGCCCGCTCTGGAACAGCGCGATCTGCCAGGCGGTGCAGGTGAGGCACCAGCGGTTGCAGAACCTTCGGGGGCATCTTGCTGGCCATGGGCCGAGCCTACGGACGTAGGCTCCGGAAGGTACCCGGATGCAGTTTTTCCTACGATGCGCGTTTGACCGCAGCGGGCACGGTGGAGTGGATCCGGGCGCACGGAGCGTCCCGCGATTCCCTGGGAGGGACACCTTGTACGTCATCGAGAGCCTGATCTCCGCCGGTGCGGTGATCGCCGCTGCCTTCATCGGCCGGCAGCGGATCCAGCCCACCGACGAGAAGGAGCCGACGGGGCCCGAGGCGGCCGACACCAAGGGGGCCAGACCGCTCAGCAGCACTGAGGGGGCCACATGGCGGGAACGGCGCCGCCGCTGGTGGCCGAAGAACTGGGGCTGCGCCGACGCTGTCAAGAGGCGATCCTCCCGCTGACCATGACTTCAGGGCACTGCATTTCGCCGACGAGATTCCGTGCCCAGAGTTGCTGCGACCGCGCTGGGGCTACTCCTGGACCGATGGGCAGCCCCAGCCCATCTGTCTCGGTGGTGGGCACTGAGCACCCAGTCGCAACGTTGCGGCACATGGGGCCGAAGAGCACGCTTGATGTTGTGGGAGACGTGGAGCTGGAGGCAATCGCAGGCGGGTTCATCAACGCCTTGCTCATACTGGAAGACGTGGTGCAAGACCTCAGCGAGAAAGCCGCTCTTGGTCTTGGCCACCAGGCTGGGGATGAGGTGCTGGAGGCCCTCCGTGATGGGCGGCAGGCGTTGAGAACCCCGCTCGCCCCAGGGCACGCCGACGCCGATCTACGTCTGCCGCACCCTGAAGGTGTGTATCCGTTGGGGCAACGCGGCACGTCCATGCTCAACGGCTTCATGCAGACGCTTCATCAAGAAGGCGAACTGTTGAGGTTGACCGGCAGAGGATATGAGGCCGCATTCGACGCAGGCTATGAGGCAGCCCATCACGTGCTGGCCCCGCGAGTATGGTCCAAGGCAATCGGCCCTCGGTTCGACATCCAGCAGGTATGTGGCCTGCTCGGGTGGTCGCCTGCTGACCTGAAGAAGGCAGTGGCCAACCGACGGCTACTCGAACTACCGGGACACGAGACGGCCTATTACCCCGCATGGCAGTTCGATGCGATAGCTCAGGTGGTACGTCCCGAGGTGGAGCGACTGCTGCGGGAGTTCGAAGACAACGAGGTCTTCCACCCGCACATGATCGCAGCGGTGATGTACAAGCCCATGGATGAACTGGACCGGCAGTCACCGGCTCAGCTGCTGGCGGCGGGTGGTCACAACGACCGCGTCAGTGATGCGGTCAGGGCGGTGGCCCGGAGGTGGGCACAGTGATCGACCCGGAACTGCCGAGCGCCGAAATTACCGTCGGGCCCAGCACGACGCTCTTCCGAGCACACCAGTTGAAGAACGACCCGCGGTACTACTGCACCAACGGGCTCTGCCGCTTCGACCCACCCAGCGGACCAACCTACAACTACGGGACCTGCTGCACCGCAGAGGCCCGGGAGACGGCCGTCATCGAGCACATCCACGACGCCACCGAGATCGACATGGACTTCTGGGCCGTCCGCGGGATATCCACCATGACGCCGGTGACGGACCACCGCGTCGCTGACCTGCCGAACGAGCAGGGACACCTGGGGGCGGGAGTGCTGGAGCAACTGCAGGTGGGCCCCGAACGACCGCAATCGCAGGCGTGGGGTGCACACGCGTGGCACGCCGGATTCCAGGGCATTCGGCATCAGTCTCGTCGTGCCATCCCACACCAAGAGTTCTGCATCGCATTCTTCGGTCCACCTGGGGAGAACACCAGCAAGTTGGACAGCACGACGGAATCGTGGGGCCAGGCCCTTCGCCTGCTCGTCGGCCAGCGGTATCACGTCAGGGTGCTGGAACCGGTTCCGCTGGACCCACTGGACGAGCCGGTCTCAGCCGAGGAGGGCTGACACGGCCAGCATCCCCACGACAAGGGCAGGTCCCAGCGCGAACTCGGTCTTCCTCGTCGCGCCGAACGTCAGCTTCATCACTACCCACTGGGCCACGCCCAGCGCGCAGGCCAAGAGCAGGCCGTAGAACGGGCCGATCCAGCTCTGCCACCCCAGGAGCGCGGCGTAGGAGGGGACCAGCTTCGCGTCTCCGAGGCCTTGCCCGAACAGCGCCAGTACAAAGAACCAGCCGCCGACCGCGACGGCCGCCACCACCGCGCGTACTAGTGCCTCGCAGCCGCTTCCTGTGAGCGCCGCCCCCAGAAGCAGCACCCCGACACCACCGGCCGTGAGCGCCGTCAGACGGTTGGGCAGCCGGTGCTCCGCGAAGTCCGTCATCAACAGCACCACGCCCAGGGCCACCAGCCACAGCTGGACCACCAGGACCACGCCGCCGGCACCGCCGGCCAGCATCGCGCCGGAACCGGCAACCGCCAGGGCCTCGGGCACCAGCACCGGCGGACCAAGCCGCCGCAGGCCACCCGGCCCGCTCGACCGGCAGGCGACACAGCACCGGCTCAGCACCAGATCGCGGTACGCCCCCGGAACGGCACCGCGGCCCAGCAGGCGGCTACCGCAGTCGGGGCAATCGACCTCGGGCACAGGTGTCCCTTCGGGACGGGTGAAGGCGAACGCCGCCGGACGCAGCACGAGGGCACCGACGGCGACGGCCAGCAGCAGGGCGACGGCGACCACGGCGGGGGAGTGGGGCATGACCAGGTCCTTCGGGTGAGTGGGTGAGGTGAGCGAAAAACACGGCAGGGCCCGGCCGGGGACGGCCGGGCCCTGCCGCACAAGAGGGACTACACGCCGCTGGCGGTCTCCCGGACAGCGGTCAAGCGCTGGATCAAGGCCAACGTCTCAGGTTGCAAACTGCTGAACTGCCAGTCCGACGCCATCTTGCGGACCCGGGCGATCACCTCGCGCACCGCCGCCGGGTTCCCGGCACGGTGCTCGATCCGCATCCACGCCCGGTAGAGCTGCTCGGCGCTCGGCTCGACGTTCAAGCCCTTGCCGATTGCCGCGCGGGCAGCGTCGATGTCCAGGACCTCGTCGCTGGTGCGCAGTTCCGCGACCAGCGTCGCCGTGTCGACGATCCGGCTGATCATCGTCTGGCCCAGCGGCGCAGCCCAGGAGTGGTCAGCGATCCCAGCGAACGGCCTGCCCCGCACCAGGGACAGGGCGGCCTCCAGGTCCCGGACGCCGGCCGGGCCCTTCGGGATGCCGCGCTCGGCGAGGAAGATGAAGTTCGCCCAGTCCGAGGTGATCTCGTCGCTGAGGGAGTACATCGCGACGCCGCGCGGCTTGGGCCGCACGTGCGGCTCGCCGTTGGCGTCCAGTCCGAGACGGGACCGCAGTCGGGACATCTCCTCCGCCACCATCTTGGAGCCCCACGGCGTCACCGGGTTCATCGCGTCACCGATGCTGCCCAGGTCCCGCTCGTTGCGGAACATCAGGTACGCGGCCAGCAGCACCAACTTCGGCGGGACGCTGGCGTTGCCGATCCCTTCGATCCGCAGCGGGCCCAGGACCAGCAGCTCGGGCGCAGTGACTTCCGCCTGCTCGCCCTCGGGCTCCCGGACGATGTCGATCCGAGCCTTCGCGGGAGCCGGTTCCTGCTCCGGCAAGGCGACCGTCGCGCCCGCTGGCACTGCGGCCACGTCAGCGGGCCCGTCGGCGCCGCTACCGGATGCCTGGGCCTGCGCCTCACGGGACTCCCCGTCCACGGGTTCCTCCTGGTGGTCCTTGACGACGGACAGGTGACTGGATGCCGCCACCGGCACCGGCGTGGTGAGAACGCTCACCTGGTCGGGGTCCGGCAGCTGCGCCCATACCCCGTCGGCCGCGTTGGCTGCCTCTGTGGTCAGGGCGACGGCGGAGGTCAGCTGGCGGTATGCCTCGTCCGTGACCCGCTGCAGGACCACCTCGACGCCCAGCGGCTCCAGCGGCTGAGGATCCGTCAGCGAGGCGTCCAGCACCTGCGCGTCGGGGAAGAAGTCGATCGCGCCGGCCGCCGGGAGCACCGCGGCGACCCTGTGCCCGCGCGCTTTGCCGACCAGGTCGGCGAACTCGTACAGCTCCTCGGCGCTGGCCTTGGCGGAGGAGATCACCATCCACGGCAGCGGCTGCTCTCCGCCCTCGTGCTCGGCCTGGTGGCCCTCGATCAACACCCGGGCCAGGTCGGCGGTCGCCGCCTTCAGGGTCGGGGTGTACATCACCCGGCAGGCTGGCAGCAACTGCTGGAGCTCCAGACCGAACCCGCAGGTCCTGACCTCGACGTGGCCGCCCCATGCGGCGGTGCCGGCCTCCATGGCGATACCCCGCGCGACCTCGCGGACCTGCTCCTCGGTGCCGTCCAGCAGGAGCACTCCGGCCTGCGGGAGGTTCGACAGGATGTGGGTGCCGTCGGCGGCCGCCCCGATGGTGGACAGGCCCGGGTACGGCGCCGGGACGTCCTGCGCCTCGTCGGTGGTCAGCAGGTCGGCGCGGTCGGCCCGAACGCCCCACCAGCCGCCGGGACGGTCGGTGAACGGCGGCAGAGCCTCGGCGTCCGGGTCGTCGACCAGGATCTCGACGCGGTCCGCGGCGACCTTCGCTCCGTGGACGACCGGCAGGGCGTCGGGGTTGCGCGCGGCGAGGGTGCGCAGGGAGAGGTCGAGGAGCTCGACGCTGGCCGGGGACGAGGTCCGGTCGAGGACCTGTTCGGCCTGGCTGGTGGTCTCCGGCAGTGCGATCGTTTCGCCGGGGCGGCGGGAGTTCTGCTGCTCGCGACGGCGCCAGGCGAGGACACCGAGCCATCCCGCGCCGAGCAATGCGCCGGCCCCCGCGACCTGCTGGATGGAGACCAGGGAGTCGGATTCCTGTGCCGGGGCGGCCGTCGCGGGAGTGGTGGCCGGGGCCTGGCGCTGCTGCGCTGGTGCCGGGGTGGGGGAGGCGGGCGCCTCCGTCGGCGCCGCAGTGGCAGGGGCGGTTGCCTGAGGGGAGGCAGGGGCGGGGCTGGCCGGGACCGCGGTGGCCGGCGCAGTTGTCGCGGGAGCCGCGGGTGTGGCGGTCTCGGCGGGCTTGTCCGGCTGGGCCGGTACAGCGGTGTCGGGTGCGGGGGAGGGCTGTGCGAGGGCCGGCGCGCTGGCCGGGATGACGATCCTGTCACCCGGGAACAGCTCGTCAGCGTCGGTCAGGTGGCGGCCGCCGGGCTGCTCGACGTCCCGGGTTGCCTCCAGTAGCCGGGGAAAGGTCTCAGCGCTGCCGAGTTCGCGTTCTGCGATCGCCGAGAGGGTGTCGCCCGCCTTGACCGTCACGGTGCGCGCCGGCGTCGGTGAGTCACCGTTAGCCCGCGCGGCCTGCGTGCCGTCGGACAGGCCCTTCGCGTCAGCGGGCACCTGCAGTTGCCAGCCTGCACGCACCAGTCCGGCGTCGGTCATCCTGCCGCCGTCGGGCTGGACCTTGCCCTTGTTGAGGTCGAAGATCTCCTTGTACCGCTTGCCGTCGCCGAGAAGGCGCTCGGCGATGTCCCACAGCGTCTCGTGGTGGCTGCCGTTGGAGGCCTGCACCGTGTACACCGGCCCGGACTGCCCCGGTGCGGCGCTCGCCGCCTGCCCGGACGCGGGGGCGGAGGCGGCCGAGGCCACCACCGCGACCTGCTGGACGCCCAGTTGGGCGGGCAAGCTCGCGGCGGAGGCGGCTTGGCCGACGGTGAGCGCACCCGCGCTGACGAGCAGCATGGTGGTGACCAGCTTGCGGGCCAGGACCTGGCTGCCTCCGGCGGCCGGGAGCCGGACGTGGAGGTCGACCCCGGACAGGGCCGAGCGCACCTCCACCACGACGCAGACCGCGAACTGGGCCCACAGCAGCCACACGATGACCGCGAGGACGCAGATCACCGTGCTGGTGCTCACCGACGCGGTGAGCGCTTCCCAGGTCGGCACCGTGGTGGGCAGCGGCCACCCGACCCCGGCGGCCAGGGCGTAGGGGATGCCGGCCAGGATGGCGGCGAGCAGCACACCCGCCAGCAGCGCCCGGGCCACGTCTCCTGCCGTGCGCGAGCGGGCACCCGTGGGCGCGTCGATCCGTGTCTTCGCCATCTGGCCTTCCTCGTTCGGAACCGCTGTCGTCGCTGGGACCTACCCGGTGACGATGGTCTGGATCTCCCGCACGATAACGTCCTGCGGGACGCCGCCCGTCACACCGTTGGGCAGCGGGTTCGCCGGCGCCCCGTTGGGGTTGGTGGACGGGGTCCAGGTCACCCGCCAGGTCACCTGGGCGGACAGCGGGTAGGTCGCGCCCCTGCTGGAGCGCTGGTAGGTGATGTTGCAGGCCTCGCCGGAGGAGTCGACCTGGTAGCCGCCGCCGACCTTGGCGAACTCGTAGCTGCAGCTGGCCGGTGACGCGTCGTTGGTCCCCGCGTCGATCCGCAGGGACACCGGTACCGCCAGCGTGGACGCCGCGATCCGCACCCCGCTGTAGTTCAGCGAGGCGGTCACCGTCACCGGTTGGATCGGCTGGCCGAACTTCACGTAGGTGGGGAGGTTGACGGTCTGCTGGTCCGCGCGGGGCGACAGTGAGACCTGGGGAGGCGGCAGCTTGGTCATCCCGTACGCGATCTTCGAGAGCATCAGCGGGGTGACGGCGAGCATCCCGGCCGGAGCGTTGCCGGTGGGCACCCACACGATGCCGGGGCTCTGGGTGCACGGCGCGGTCGTCGGCAGGTCCCAGGCCTTCTTCGTTTTCACCATCCCCCACCAGCGGCCGTCCTGGCCCTTGTGGAAGTCACCGTCGGCCTTCAGCCGGTCGTACTCCGCCTTCGCCTCGGCGCCCATCGCGCCGGACAGGCCGGCCAGCAGCGCCAGGTAGGCGGCGTCGAACTCCTCGCCGGTGTACTGCGGTTCGTACCAGCACGCCGGCGGGTCGTAGTTCGCCCCGACGGACGTCAGGTGCTTGCCCTCCTTGCCGGAGGAGCTGACCTCGACCTCGACGTGCGACTCGATTACCCCGACCGACGGGGTGCTGCCCCAGCCGGTGCCGCGGTCGGCTCGCGCCGGGCCGGCGGCGACCGCCGTCACGACGAGCGCGACGGCCAGGACCCCGGCGGACGTGCTCAGGCTGCGTTCTGGCACCGGGCCGACCCCTTCTCCGCCACCGGGGAGGCCACGCGCCAGACGCCCTTGTCGGCCGCCAGCTCCATCCCCATCGTCCAGTCGGTGAAGTCGGCGATGGAGGGCGTGGTGGCCAGGACCTTCCCGCTGGCCTTCTCCTTGGCGAAGCTCTTCGACTGGTCCTCGCAGTACGCCACCACGGCTTTGCCCGCCTCCTTCACCTCCACGGTCAGCGCGTAGTACCGGTCGAGGCCGGTCACGGTCTGCTGCCGGGAGGTGAGCTGGTCGACGGCCTGCTTCATGTAGCCGCCGGCGGTGCCGGTGTAGGCGAAGACCATCCCGGGCGTGTTGATGTCGCCGACCGCCTGGGCCTCGTTGAACGCCCGCAGCGCGTAGGCGAGATCGGCGCCGACCTTGTCCTTGACGGCGTCACCGCTGGGCTTGAACTGGACCTCGACCGTCAGGTCGGCGGGCAGCTTGATCTCCGGGGCGCCGGCGGCCTGCGTGGCCGGCGCGCTCGGGCTCGGCGCCGCGGTGGTCGGGGCGGCGGTCTGCGCGCCCGAGATGTCACCGGAGGGCTTGGACACGCCGGAGGAACAGCCGGCCAGGACGGCGGCGAGCAGCGTAGCTGCCGCCACGCCGGAGGTGGTGCGCAGCGGCTGGCGGTGCGTGCGGATGGTGCTGGTCATAGTGTGTTCTCCCGTCCCCTGTGGCCAGTGCGGCCAGGGGTCATTGTTCCTGTACGGCCTGGGCGGTGGCGTTTCCCCACACGGTGACGTTGCCGTTGCCCATGGCGAGGAGCAGCGGGGTGTAGGTGAGCCGGACCCGGACGCTGACGGTGTTGCCGCTGACCTGGGTGCACCAGGAGCTGTCCGCGTCGGCGCCGTTGAAGCCGGTGGCCCGGATGTAGGCCCGGACGCTGGAGGTGCAGGTGGCGGCGTCCACGGTGACGGTTCCCTGGTTGCGCAGGGCGTCGGTGGAGATGTGGTTGGCGGCGTAGCGGGCGGCCTGCTCTGCGGCGTCGGCCGCCCGCTCCCGCTGGTGGATGGCCCGGCCGGTGTCCACGATGAAGCCGGCGATGACCACGAACAGGACGGCGGCCATCAAGAGGGCGAGCGCGCCGGAGCCCCGGTCGTCCAGGCCGTTCGGCAGGCGCGGCCGCCGGGTGAGGCGGGTGCCGGTCATCGCACCACCCGGCGGTAGACGTCCAGCGGCGCGGCGGCCGTGGCACTGATGTCGCGCACGGTGGAGCCCAGCATCGCCAGACCTCTGACCTCGCAGCTCACGGTGATGGTGAACAGCCCTCCCGGTTCGAAGTTTCCGCTTGCGGCGACCTTGATCCGGCCGTCCACGCAGGTGCGGGCGGCGTCGGCCTCGGCGCTGCGGGTTGCCGCGCTCAGCGCCGACTGGTAGTCGCGCTGCAGGGCTCCGGCGCGGGCCGCGTCCCGGGCGGTGCCGTCCAGGGTCGAGCGGGCGTGGGTGATCTGCCCGAAGACGATCAGGAAGAGGATCAGCAGCATCAGGACGGGGGCGATGATCACCAGCTCGATGGCGGCGATCCCCGCATCAAGGCGCAGGGGCCGCCAGCCACGCCCCGCGGCCGGAGAGGCCGGGGCCTTGAGGGGCCGGGGAGCGGGCACTCGGTCAGCCGCCATCGGGGATGAACCTCTCCACCGGGCCGACGGATCGGCTCGTGATCTTCAGGTGCAGGAACGGCACCACCGACACGACGTCGGCGCTGACCGTGACGCCCACCTGGTCGCCCTCGTCGACCAGGCGCACGTCCGGGCTCTCGACGAGGGCGGGGCCCAGGTCGCGGATGCGCTGCTCGGTGGTGGCCCGGGCCTGCCCCTGCCAGCCGGACGGAGCGCCGTCGGCCGTGGCCCGGGCCTTGCGGGCACCGGCCTGGGCTGCGGCGTCGGTGACCTGCAGCGCGAAGAAGTACATGCCGAACTGGACCAGGGCGAAGATGAGAATGACCAGCAGCGGTGTCAGGCCGAGGAACTCCATCGTGGAAGCCCCCCGGTCATCGCGCAGGCGCTCCCGCAGACGGGTGCTCAGCCGGGCCGTTGGCCGTGGCACTGGTGTCCCCCTTCTCGTCTTCGTCCTGGTCCCGTCCGGCTGCGGAGGCTGCTACTTGCAGCCGCCGGCCTGGGTGGTGTCGGAGGTGGTGATGCAGGTGGTGGTGTTCGTCGTCTTGGTGTTGACGGCGGCCAGGACCCCCACGGACACGGCGACGACCAGCAGCAGGCCCAGGACCATGTACCCCAGGAACTCCAGGGAGCTGGCGCCCCGGTCCGCACTGCGGCCCTGTGCGGTGGCCAGGCGGCGGCCGACCCAGGTGGTCGGCTTCTTGTCAGCGGCGGTCGTGACGGTGGTGTTCGACATTGCGGTTCCCCTCGTTCGGTGGAGCTGGGTTCAGAGGTGTGACAGATGGTCAGAGAGTGGTCAGGCGGGAGTACGCCGGATAGCCAAGGAAGATCAAGAAGCCGAAGCAGAGCAGCATCTGAGCGACCGTCATCGACTGGCCGGCTGCCCCGGCCTTGCTGTGCAGCCGGGCCAGCTCCCGCTTGCGCAGGGTGTCGGCACGCGCCTTCAACGAGTCCCGCACCCGCGCCCCATCGGCCGCCACCAGCTTCAATGTGGACGTCAGATCCACCAGGTCCGGCAGATCGACCTCCTCGCCGAGCCGCCCCGGGGCCGCCCAGTACGGCACACGCTGCAGCCGCGCCTCGTCCAGCGCCCGGCGGATCCGCAGCATCGACGGAGCGTTCGACGCCTCGGACGACATCTTCAAGGCCTCCGGCACACCGGACCCGCCGGCCAGGTTCAGGTGCACCAGCGTCAGGTAGACGCTGATGATCCGCTGGAACTCCAGCCGCGCCTTAGCCGCCTCGGTCGCGATCTCGGCGTCCGGCAGGAAGAAACACCCCAGGACCGCCGCCAAGGTCAGCCACAGCGGCGACAGCGCACTGTCGGTCACCCCGAGCAGCCACAGGGCCGCAGCCAGCAGCGGACCGACGACCAGCCCCGCCGCCGAGAACAGCAGCTTCTGCGCCATGAACGCGTCCGTACTGCGCTCCAGAAGCGCCAGGTTGGCCCGCTGGCTCGCCGGGGACCAGCCCTGCGAGGCGAAGAACGCGCTCATCCGCGGCCCGGCCAGGGCCGTCAGACGGCCGTGCACGGACGCCACCGACGCCCGAGGCGACAGCGCGCCCGAAGCCGCGACGGGGACGGTGGCGCGCAAGGCGTCGATCCGCGCCACCACGGCCGCCGCGCGGGGACGGCCGGGCAGCAGCGCCCGCACCAACAGGTACAGGCCCAGCCCGAACGCCGCGCCGGTGAGCATGGTCAGGATCATCGGGTCTCCCCTCGAACGAGCAGCCGGGCCGGCGGCGGAAGTACCGACAGCTTGCGCAGCCAGACCATCGCCCCGCCGAAGAAAACCGCCACCACCGCGAGCACCGCCTGGCCCTGGACGCTCCGGTACGGCTCCACGAACCCCGGGTTGAACAAGGCCATCCCGAGCGGGAAGACGATGATGATGCCGGTCACGATCTGGATGCTGCGCCGGGTTCCGGCCCGCTCGGCCAAGACCTTGCGGCGCATGTCCGCCTCGTCGCGGGCGGTCTCCGCCAACGCGGTCAGGACGTCGCGGAAGCCGGGGCCGCGCTGCCGGGCGTTGTCCTTGAGAGCGATGATGACCATGTCGGCGCTCCCGTCGCCCAGGCTCTCGGCGAACGCGTCCAGCGCCTGCGCCATGGGCCGCTTGGCGCGCAGCAGGTCCACCAGCATGTTCAGGTGGGGCTTCAAGCCGACTGCGGCTGCCTCGGTGCTCGACTGGATGGCCTGCTCCAGGCCGACCGCGCCGGCCATCGTGTCGCGCAGCGACTCGATCCACCCGGCGAGGGCCTCCATCTGTTCCACACCCTGGCGCTCCGCCCGGGCACCGCCGAACAGCTTCCCGCTGAACGCCACGATGAGAGCGGCCCCCACGGCGGCCACCGGCCACCGGGTGAGGACGAGCGTCACAACGGCTGCCGCACCGGCCGCCGCGCCGCGCCGGCGCGCGAAGGCCGACAGCTGCTCCAGGCGGCTGGGGCCCGACGCGGGGCGGCGAGGCATGCCGACGATGGAGGCGATCAGCAGGGCCAGCCCGCCGCCTGCGAGCAGGCCGCAGCCCAGACCCGCCAGCATCAGTGGGGAGAAGACGCCGATGTTCACAGCCACTGCTCCCCGGGGATGTAGCCGAACTCGGCGAGGTCGTCGAGGCAGGTGATCGGGGCGGCGGCCATCAACGGGCCGTTGTTCGGGGCGAGCTTGAAGACCTCGCTGGAGGAGACCCGACCGTCGGTCGAGCCGTTCACCTCCCGGATGGAGGCGACCCGCCGCTGCTTCTCACCGGTATAGGGGTCGCGGACCTTCTTGATGAAGACCACGAAGTTCAGCGCCGTCTCCATCAGCATGTGGGTCGCCTCGATCGGCAGGCGCTCCTTGGCCTCCAAGGCGTAGGTGGCGATGCGCTTGAACACCTCGGCGCTGCTGTTGGCGTGGATCGTCGAGAGCGACCCGTCGGTGCCCTGGCTCATGGCCTTCAGCATCTGGATGGCCTCGCCGCCCAGCACCTCGCCGACGATCACCCGGTCGGCGTCGTGGCGCAGTGAGCGCTCCAGCAGCAGGCCCTGCGAGATGGCACCCTCGCCCTCGGTGTTGGCCAGCCGCTCCTCCAGCACAAGGATGTCGGGATGGAGGTCCTCGTACTCATCCAGGCCCAGTTCGAGCGAGCGCTCGATGGTGATGATCCGCTCCTCCGGAGGGATCTCGTTCGCCAGCGCCCGCAGCAGGGTGGTCTTGCCCGCGTCGGTGGCGCCGGCGACGACGATGTTCTTCCGGGCCTTGACCGCCGCGCGCAGGAACTGGGCGGCCTCGCTGGTCACGGTGCCGTTGGCCTGGAGCTCGTGGAGGAACACCTTCCCGAGGCTGGAGCGGCGGATGCTGAGCGCGGGTTCCCGGTTGCCGGTCATCGCGGGGTGAACAGCGGCCAGCCGCTCACCGCCGGGCATGCGGATGTCCAGCAAGGGGTCGGTCTGGCTCCAGGAACGGGAACTGACACCCGAGTAGGCCGCGAGCGACTGCACCAGCTGGACCAGCTCGTCGTTGTTGCTCACCAGCGGCGGGAGCTGTTCCTTCTTGCCCCCGGCGTACTTGACGAAGACCCGGCGTCCCTGGATGTTGATGTTCTCGATCTCAGGGTTGTCCAGCAGGGGCTGGAGGGCACCGGCGCCGTACTGGGTGGCATGCACCGCCCGGATCAGCAGCTCCTCCTCCTCCTGAGACGGCAGCTGCCGTCCCTGCTGGATCGCCTCCTGCAGGTAGTCCTGCATCACGTCGGCGATCACGGAGTGCGCGTACTGCCGCTCCTCCTCCAGCGTCATGACGCTGCTGAACGGGTCGGCCTCCCTGCGACGGCGCTGCTCCGCGAGCCTGCGGCCGAAGCGGCTGTGCAGTTCCCGCACGAGCTGGGGGTCCAACTGGTCCATCAGCGGATCTCCTGTCGGGCGGCGGTGGCGGGCGTGGCGTCGGGCGTGGCGGGCTGGTGGCCGAGGCCGTACCGGTCGCCGAGGGTTGCGGCGAGGACCCGGGTGGAGCGCATCAGGTGGGAGCGTGCGACGTTGCCGCCCTTGCGGCCGGCGACCTGGGCGGCGCCTGAGCGGTCCTCGTCGATCAGTCCGAGGACCTCGGCGGGGATCCGGGCGTTGGCCAGCAGTTGGCGCAGGCCGCCCGCGGCGGGGACCTGTTCCTTGCGGGGGGCGACGAGCACGATGCCGATCGGCGGGCCGCCGGTGCCGTTGGGGCTCAGGCGCGTGGTCACGGCGGCGGCCCGGTCGCGGACCGCGGCGAGGTCTTCGGCGTCGGTGCGGGCGATCAGCAGGACGACGGACGATGCGGGGAGCAGGTCCAGGGTGGGGGAGTTGGGCCCGATGCGGCCGAGGTCGGCGACGACGTCGATCCCCGACAGGGCGGCGAGGGCCCGGCCGAGCTGCGGCCACAGGCCGGTCCAGGCCGTTGCCTGCTCGGCGGTGGCCAGACCGAGCAGGACTTCCTGCCCGCCTTGGAGGCGCTGGGTGTGCTCCCAGACGGTGGCCGGGCTGAGGCCGCGCCGGGCGGCGAGCCCGAGCGAGGTCATGCCGGTGCCGGGGTCCAGGGTGTCCCCGGACTCCGCCGTCGGGCGGCGGTAGACGAGGTCGCCTCCCCACTCCCCGGCTTCGGCGAACAGGCTTCGGCGCGGCCAGACGGCGGCCAGGGCGAGCGCGGTTGTGCTGGTGCCGGGTGCATTCTTGGGGGACGCGATGGCGATCAGGGCCATGGGTGTCCTCCTCCTACTGGGGGCTGGCGGAGAGCAGCACGAGGGCGACCTCGCCTGCGGAGGATGCCTGGGCGATGGGACCGGCCTTGTCGCCGGGCACCAGGACCGACAGCGACAAGCTGGTGCTGGCGGCGTTGTCGCTCTTGAAGACCTGCCGCACGGTGCCCGAGGCGAGCTCGGCGCCCGAGGCGGGGGAGCCGGTGGTGGCGGTGCCGGTCGGCAGCTTCGCGGCGTCCCGGCCGACCCACATCACCCGGACCTTGTCGCCGTCACGCAGGCCCGGCGGGAACTGCCCCGCCTTCAGGGCCAGGCCGACCACGGCCTGGTCGGTGGAGACGCCGGACTTCTGGGTCAGCATGTCGCCGGTGAGCAGGGTGCCCTTGGCGACCTCGGACGCGGTGAAGTACCGGTCGAGCTGCGACAGCTGGTCCCAGCGCACGAAGTTGACCGGGGTGTCCGCGGCGATCTGGATCTCCTCGATCGCTGTGGTCGGGATGTGCTGCCCGGGCGCGATGCGCTCGGTGACCTTCACGGCGGAGACCTTCTCGCCGGCCTTCTGGACGAGAACCGTTGCCCCGAGGCCGCCCGCGAGAACCAGCAGGGCGGCGAGGACCGCCAAACCCGGCCGGCGCTCGCGCACCACGCCCGGAAGCCGGCTACCGGCGGGGCCCTGCGGAGGACCGAGAGGTGTTCGCTGCGCAGGCGTGCCGGGGACAGTTGCCGGCTTGGCCGAAATGTCTTGACTCACGATTGTCTAATCCCCACGCGTGCTTGAAAATGGCAAGAACTGACCGGCTGGTCGGTCTGGATTTCCAAGACCGCCCGGCAGTCGGGGTCGGCTGACGCGAGACCGATGGGGCTGACCCGGTGAATGGTCTGCCCATCGGATCCGCGCCCTCTGCCTAACTCGACAATGGCCACCGCGTTACCCCAGCTCAGACATGGCTCAGGAAGTGATCACGTCGGGTTATGTGCAGGTATGACCGAATCACTCCAGTGCCGTCGTGTCACACAGCTTCCGCCCCGTCACGATACGAAACTTTGAGCCAGAAATACACAAGATTTCCGACGCAGCGTGAGTGCTTTTGGCATATTCAGTCGACAAAAGCACACAAAGTCCGCAAAGTCATTCCATGCTCGCGAAACAGGGCAAGCTGTCGTAATTTGTGGAATCTTGGCCCCTACTCCGCACGGTTCACCGGTTTGGCCGCAGCGGCGGGCCGCCCCGGCCCCCGCCGCTGCCGGGCTGGATCCGCCTTCACCACGTCCACGGCCGAACCACCGCCCGGCTGCTGGGGAACGCCCTGACCGTCCTGCGGCGGGGCCTCACCCCCGTTCTCGGTACTGAGGAAGGCGAGCACCACCGCGTCCTGTTCCCGCGCGCGGCGCAGCCGCTCCTCCGTCGGCTCGGCCCGCACCGCCCGGTTCGCCGAGGTCGTCATCCGGCCGACCAGCTTGGGGCTGTGGTACGCCTTGAAGACCTCCTTCACCTGGGGACCCTCGACGCGCAGCGGACCCACCGGAGCGCCGTTGGCGGTGACCTGCACGTAGTGCTGGAAGCGGCTCAGCTCGGCGACCGCGGCGGGGTCGACCGCGCCGTGCCACTCGTCGGTGACCACCCGGATCGCGGCCATGGCGCCGGCGGTCGTGCTCACCACGGAGGCGTTCTGCAGCAAGCTTTCGCGGGTAGTGGGCTGCACCCGGTTCAGGTGCTGCACCATGACGTGGAGCCTGACCTTGAACTTGCGGAGCTGCTCGGTGATGCTCGCGAAGGTCGGACCGCCGGCCGGATCGAGCGAGATGAGTTCGTCAGCGAAGACGTGGAAGGGCCGGCGGGCGTCCTCGGCGGTGTCGCGGCGCGAGAGGCCGTCCCGCAGAAGGTCCTGCATGATCATGGAGATCAGCAGGCGGTCGCTCGGGCCGGTGCCCTCCAGGCACAGCCACACGATCTTGCCTTCGTCCATGGCCTTGCGGATGTCGTACGCGCCGGTCGGGTTGCCCAGGAAGGCGCGGGTGACCGGGTTCGCGGACAGCCGGTCCAGGGGGTTGGTGACCGGCGCCAGGACGTCCGGCGGGTAGGTGGCGAACGTCGTCTCCCACCAGCGCCGCTGGTCGGCGGACAGGAGGTCGAGGATCGGGCGCTGGGCGGCTTTGTCGGTCAGCAGGGCGCGTACCTGCAGCAGGGTTGCCTGCGCGTCCGCACGGCCGGCGTCGACGGCGGTCATATTGTAGGCGACCAGGGCCTCGATCGCCTTGGTGAGGATGGTGGCCGCCCGGGGGTGGGTGGAGTCGCTCCAGCCCAGTGCCGTGGCCAGGGCATCGACGGCGGCCGTCACGGTCCGGGCCGGGTTCTGGCCGCGGTCCATCCCGATCATGTTCCAGCCGGGGATGACCGCCCCGGGGTCTTCGGCCCGGGCCAGGTCGATCCGGCAGACCAAAGAGGCCAGGGCCGGATGGGCCAGGTAGGGCGCCACCGACTTCCAGGTGTCGCCGTGCGGATCGACGAACAGCACCCCTTCGCCCGCGAGCGCCAGGGCGATCGCCTGGACGAGTGCGAACTCGGTCTTGCCGTAGAAGGACTTGCCGACCTTGATCGAGAACAGGAACTCGGCGGCCTGCGTGGCGATGAGGCGCCGCCGGCCGTCGGAGTACGTCAGGTACCCCTGCGGTACCAGGGCCTCGCCGGGCACGTAGTCCGGCAGCTCGGAGGCGAGCACCGGCAGGACGCTGTGCGCGGTCGGGGGCTTGAGCAGTCCCTGCAGCTCGGAGACGTTCACCCAGTTCTGCTTGCGGGGGGCGACCTGGCCGGTCGTCCAGCGCCGGTCGAAAGCCTCGCGCCGGTGTCGGCTGTCCGCGGACCAGGTCATCCACAGGAACCGGCCGGCGTCCGGGGAGAGTCGGCTGCCCTCGGCGAACGTGTCCATGGCGGCGGTCAGCTGGCCGAGCAGCTGGCGGGCGCGGCCCTCCATGGTGGAGGTGCAGCGCACCAGGACCTGGATCCGCACCAGGCCACGGGAGCTGGCGAGGCGCCCCAGCGCCTTGTCGGGGCTGAGCGGCTGGATGCGCGGGGTGGGTGCCATCGGCGCCCTGCGCGGCGACGACGGCTCGAACAGGGTCGCCAGCTGGAACCGCCAGGACTCCTGGACGTCGGCTGCGTCGGCGGCGGCCTGCCCGGCGGCCTTGCGGGCCCGGGTACGCTCCCGCTCGCGGTCCTCGTGCAGGAGCTGCCACTGACGGAGCTTCACCTGCCAGCCGGGCACCGACTGGAGGTCGAGGACGACCTCCGCCACCTCGCCCAGCTCCGTGCGGATGTCGGTGACGGCGTCGATGAACGGCTGGAGCGGGTCAGGCTCAAGCGGGACCTCACGCAGCCCCGCCGAGGGGCGGCCGCGGAGCACGAACTCGGCGCGCACCGCGTGCAGGCGCTCGGGCTTCTTCTCCCTCCCGGCCGGGCCCTTCGCCTGTTTCGTCTTCTTCACGGCCTTGCGCCCCGCCTTCTTCTCCGCCTTCTTCTCGGCACGCTCGCGCAGGATCTGCACGGCGTAGGCGTCGGCGGCGGCCGGTGCCTCGGCCACGCTGACCTCGCGGTAGCGGCTGTCGCGCAGCAGGGTGGCGGCATCGGTGTGCGCTTCCAGGCTGTACTCCAGCGGTGTGCTGCCGTCGGCTCGCAGCCGCACCCGTACCCGCTTCGCCGCCCGGGGTGCCCACCACGGGCCCTTGCCGGCCGCGCGCAGCACGACCGCCGTCTGGCGCCAGATGTCCTCGGGGGTCGGGTCGAACCGGCGGGTGGGAGTGAGGATGAAGCGCTGCCGGTCGGCCAGGGTCATCATCAGGATCCGGTAGCGGACCACGAAGGCGGCGATGGCCGGCGGGACGGCGGCCATCAGCACCAGGTCGCCGTTGTCGGACAGCCAGCCGCCGGCCGCGGTCGCCCAGGACCAGGCGGTGATGGCGAGGTCCACCAGGGTCTGCGGCATGGACGGGTCGGCGGTGGTGCTCATCGCTGGGGCTCCCAGGTGTTGTTGAGGCGGGTGAAGACGACGGTGGCGGGCCGGTGGTCGCCGTAGTCGCCGGTGGGGGAGGTCCCGACCCACAGCAGGTCGACCGCGGCGCGGTCCGGGCTGCCCTTGACGGTGTGGGCGATCGCGGCCTGCACGCGGACCCCGGTGTAGAGGTACGGGTGGCCGCCCGCGCCCTGGACGGGCGGGAAGTAGCCCGGCAAACGGTCGCGGCCGGCGCCAGTGGTCTCGGCGGTCCAGACGGCGCGCGCGAGCGCGGCCAGTTGGTCGGCGGTTTCGTCCGGGAGGTCGCTGGGGTGCCGCGCGGTCAGGGCGGCCTGGATCGCGGCGTCGCCCTGGGGCCCGTCCCCGGCGGCCGCGACGCCGGAGGGCATCGCGGCCGCAGGAGAGGAGGACGTCCCGGTGCTCGGCGACGGGGTGCCGGTGGCGGAGGACGGGGAGGGGGCGGCGGTGACCGGGGTCTGGGCGGTGGCCGGGGGAGGAGCTGCCGGGGCGGCGGGGGTGGGCGTCGGGGAGGTGGCGGCGCCGAGGTGGCTGCTGCCGGGGACGGCCATCGCGAGGCCGGCCGCCAGCAGGACGGCGGCACCGGTAACAGGAAGCAGGAATGTACGCTTTGTAGTCATTTGGGATAATTTCCTCTATTTCAAGGGGCGGGCGCCGCCCGCGTAGTCGTAACTCCAGACCGCAGCCTGCTTGACCGAATCGCCTGGTTTCGGCGCATTTAGCATTTGCCCGCCGCCTATGTAGAGACCGACGTGATAGATCCCGGTGCTATTGCCGAAAAAGACCATGTCGCCGGGCTTCAAGGCGCTGACGCCGGCCGATGCCGGGATGCGCTGGCCAACGCCCGCCTGGTCGGCCGCGAGCCGGGGCAGGCTGACGCCGACCTTCGCGAACACGAAGACCATCAAGCCGGAGCAGTCGAACCCCTTCACCAGCCGGCCATCTTGGCCGCCCTGCGTGCAGCAAACGCCGTACGTCGGCCCGCTGGCGTCCCCGCCGCCCCACGAGTACGGCACGCCGATCTGGCTGCGGGCCGCCTCGATCACCGTCCGCACCTGTTCGGAGACGTCACCGATCGGCTCCTGCGAGCCGAGCGCCGCGTACTGGTCCCTCCAGCGCAGCACCTCGTCGACGTAGGCGTTCGAGGCGTTGTAGCTGTACACCGCCCTCCGCAACTGCGCGGTGTCGGTCAGGTCCCGGCCGTTGCCGCACAGGTACAGCGCGGCGGCCAGCGACTCGTCGTCGGCATTGTTCGGACTCCCCGTACCGTCCGGCCGGACCCGCGCGGAGTACCCCGCGAACGTGGACGGGAGGAACTGCATCGGGCCGACCGCGGCGTCGTACTCGCTGTTGCCGTCCCACTTCCCCCCATCGGTGTCCCGGATCGCGCTCGTGTTGCCTCCGGCTCCGGAGCCGTTGAGCAGCGGGCCGATGATCGGCGGGGTGATCAGGCCTGCGGGGTCGATCTGGTGGCCTGCCGCTTGGTTCGACTCGACCTTCCCGATGCCCGCCAGCAGCTGCCACGCCAGGCCCTTGCACCCCGGGACCATCTGCGGCATCGCCGATGCCGCCCGCACATAGGCCTGCACCATCCGGCCGGGGATGTCGCTGACCGTCCCCACCGGTGCGGTGCTGCCCGGATCCGCGCTGTCGATCATGCTGATGACCGGCAACGAGACGATCGCGAGCACCAGCAGCACGCCCAGGCAGCCCATCCGCCGAATGTGCTTCATCACCTTCACAGCTCCGGCCTCCCGCTCGGCCCGTCGGCTGAGCCCTCGACCGGCTCTCCGCCGGCCGCCTCGACCGTCGGGCCCCGGTGGTCGAGGTGAGCGCGCATCCGCCACGCCTCCAGCGAGCCGCGCGCCGGGTCCGTAGCCCCGAGCAGCCGCGGACTGACCCGCCGCAACACGGAGGGGTCCATCGCCGGATCCGCCGACGTCACCGCCTGCGCCTCCACAGCCTGCGCGGACGGCGCCGAAGCGGGCCCGGACGGAGCGGGCGGCGCCGGAGCAGGACCGGACGGCACCACGGGGGCGGAGAAGACCTCGCCCGTCTGGAGGTTGACGAAGTTCCCCGGCTCGTCCTCCATCGCGGCGATCGGCTCCGGCGACGGCACGAAGTCCGGGCCCAGTGCGGCCCCGAATTCGGCCGGACCGCTGTCCGCCTGGCCCACGGGCACGACCTGACCGGCGGGCCCTGCAACCTCCCCCTGCAGGACCGCTCCGCTCGGCTCGGCCTCGAAGAACGGGTACTCCCCTCCGCGGTCCCGGGCGTGCTCCCAGACCTGGCCGTGGTCGGCCGGGTTGTGGTGGCCGGCCCGGCCGCTCGGCTCCTGGAACGGGTCGCCGACGGCCAGGTCGTAACCGGCGGCGGCGTTGTCGCGGGCGGACTCGTACGCGTTGCGCATGCCGTTGATCAGCGGCGCCACGTGTGTGTTGCCCATGACCGCCGCCTGCAGGTACTGGTGCCGGGCAGCGCCGGCGACGGTGTTGACGGCACCCTTCGCCGTCTGACCCACCTTGCGGGCCCCGGCCTTCTCGTCCGCCCACCACGACTTGCCGACATTGGAGTAGTGCCGCCACTGCACCCCGGCGTGGTCCCGCAGGACGCCCCCGGCACGGTTGAGCCGCGTCAGCGTGGCCGGAGCCCCGCCGGTCACGTTCCAACTGACCTTGCCAGCCTTGCCCGCGAGCAGCGCCAGGCGCCCGGCCCGTGTGTTCAACAAGCGGTTGTGCACGGCGTGCCCGAGCGGGGTCACACCGCCGCGCGGCATCAGCACGCGGCGCCCGGCAGCAGTGGTGGTCGGACCGGGCTGATTCGGCTGACCGCCGGGTCCACCGGGACGGCCGCCAGGGCCGGGACCACCTGCACCGCCAGGACCGTGCGGGCCGCCCAGCCCGCCCTGCGGCGGCAAGGGGCCACCGAAGGGGCCCACCGTGCCGACCGGCTTGAGCCGGCGGGCCAGCTTGTGCGACGGCAACGGGTTGCCGGCCGCGAGCTGGTGGGCCGCCCGCACAGGCAGGGACAGCATGGACATGCCGCGCCGGAACTCCCCGTACGCCCCGGCCGCCATCCCGGCGGCGTTCATCTTTCCGAGCCCCGGGTCCGCGAGCGCGGACAGACCCTCGGCGATCCGCGCCTTGCGCAGCAGCGCGGAGTGCCCGCCAATGCCTCCGCCCATCCCGCCTCCGAGCCCGCCGCGCAGCCCGCCGTAGCCGCCGCCCGACCCGCCCTGCCCCAGGTTCCCCAGCGCCTGCGACATGGCCAGGCCCAGACCGGTGTTCTCGCCCATGAACAACGTGCCGCCGATACGAGCGAACCGCATGCGGTTAGCGAACCGGTCACCCAGCTGCCCGGCCGCAGCGAACACCCGGCGGTGAAAGACCAGGAGCACCACCGCGAAGCCGTCCAGGATCAGCAGACGCTGGATCATGACCGTGTTCTGGGGACTGGTCAGGATGCCGTTCGCCCCAAGAGCGAACAGCGGCAGCATCACCGACACCGCGAGCTCGGTGACCACGCTGGTCAGGAAGATGCCCAACCACTTCCACAAGGCGGCCCGGTTGCCACCGGGCAGCATCGCCCAGATCCCGGCCGGCGCGGTCAGCGACGCGGCGATCACGTCCGCGAACTGGCAGCCGATGTGCACCAGCGCCATGCCGACCACCACGATCGCGATCAGCAGGACCGCCAACAGCACGAGCGCGACGCCGCCCACCCGGTCCCAGTTCGAGTTCACCGCGAAGTTGTAGGCCGCGTTGCCCTCGTCGCCATGGCGCTTCAGCTCGACCTTCAGCTCGTCCCACGACGACGTCTTCGGGCAGGCCACGTCGCTGCCCGGAAGCCAGCTGATCCCGCAGTCGGATGAGTCCTTGGCCTTGATCTCGCCGTGGATCCACCGGTAGTGGACGTCCGCGAGCTCCTTCTCCCGCTGATTCGTGGAGTCCGGGTTCGGGATGATCCCGTACTGCAGAAGCTGATATGGCTGCACCACGAGGGTGCGCGTCAGCATCATCCGCAGCGGGCACGACGGGTCGTTCTTGTCCTTGTCGGAGGTGCAGCCCGGATCCGGACCGTTGACCCCGGCGGCGAGCTCCCCGGCCTGGTGCGCCGCCTGCTGCGCCTGGACGACCGGACCCTGCTCGCCGAGCACCGAGCGGGGAGTCAGCGCGGGCATCAGCACCAGTGCCGACAGCATCAGGGTGATCAGCATCTCGCCGGCGCCGCGCCCCACCTTGCCGCGCATCATCAGCAGGCCGCCGAACGCCACCCCGGCGGCGAGGAACAGGCCGTAGAGGCTCAGATCGTTGGCCATGATCTGGAAGAACTCGTAGTGGAGGTGGTTGGCGGTGCTGATCAGCGTGCTGACGATCGGGAAGTTCCAGATCCACCCCACGACCCAGCACATGAAGCCGACCAGCATCCGCACCAGCGCGAACCCGGCACCCAGCAGAAGGTTGCACACGTGGCTGCGGATGTCGGTCGTGCCGCCGTTCTCCGACTTGAGGTCGTAGTTGTCCAGCGGGACGCCCTCGGAGCTCAAGACGTTCAGAGGCGCCAGCACGCCGCCGCGCTCGCCGTCTGCGGCGAACGCCGACTCGGTACCGGCGACCAGGAACAGGTAGGTCATCCCCAGGGTCATCAGCACGGTGCGCCGGCCCGGCCAGTAGAGGGCCGCGACCGCACGAACGCTTCGCCAGGCCGCGCCCGCCCGCCGGGCCCGCGGCACGACCAGCCCGGCAACCCGGGCCACCACCTTGGGAATCGGACGGATCGTCATCGCACGGCCACCTTCCGGGGCTCCTGCGCGCCGCGGCCGGCGGCCGGGCGCTTGCTGACGGGGGTGGTGTAGATGGCGCTGTACTTCGGCAGGTTCTCCGGGACCAGGACCTTGACCAGACCGATCCGGCCGCGGGTGTCGCGCAGGAGCATCTCCCCCGCCCGGTTCGCGTGGCCGCGCGGCGACAGCTCGGCCTTGACCAGCTGGATCAGGGACTCGTCGTCGTCGGGCAGGCCCAGGAACTCCAGACCACGCCGGGCCATCGCCTCGTCGCCGGTACGGGCCAGCACCCGCTGCACGATCAGGCCCCGGATGGTCTCGTCGCCCAGGTCGAGCGCGTCGTGGCCCCCGGCGCACCAGCCCGCGTTGTGCTTCCTGCCGTCGTGCGCCAACTCGCTGATCAGTGCGCTGCCCTCGGCGCTGGAGGTCAGCCAGTACACCTCGTCGAAGATCACGGCAGCGAACCGGTGCAGGTCGGAGAACGCAATGTGGCGGCTGATCGCGGCGATCAGATAGAGCACCGCCCGGCCGATCAGCGACTCCAGCGGCTGGGTGCGCAGCACCTCCGGCCGGCCCAGCGCTTCCTTCGGAGGAAGGGTGAGGCCGTTGGTGGTGAAGACGACCAGGTCGGCGGTCAGGGCCGACATGCTCAGAGCGGGCAGCGAAGGGTCGAACACCATGCGGGCCAGACGCGCGTCTGCCACCGTGCTGAGCAGGTCAAGGGCGTCGGCCGCGGCCTCGCCTCGGTTGCCGCCTTCGGTGGCGATCGCCTGCAGCTCCTGGAGGACCAGGCCCATGTGCGGGTTCCGCGCGGCGGCGGCCGCCTTGACCGCCCGGCTCAGCACCGCTCCGCCCGGCGACATGGCCTCCATCTGGGTCTGCAGCAGCAGGTAGCTGAGCGCGGCGGCCTCGCCCTGCGCGGCGGGGAGCACCCGCAGCGGGTCGATGCTGATCGTCGCGTCGGCGGCGTCGATGACCTGGTGGCGTCCCGGCGCGGCCGAGCGGGCGAAGGAGGCGTACTCACGGTGGTTGGTCCGGTCGATGACGATCGCCCGGTGCCCGCGGTCGACCAGGGCAGCCATGATCATCTTCAACAGTACGGACTTCCCGCTGCCCAGGTCTCCGAGGACCGCGAGGGAGGCGGCGATGTTGCTCGCCGGCGCGGACGCCAGGTCCAGGAACACCGGCCGGAACGTGCCGCAGTCCAGCGACCGGCCAAGCATCGGTCCGGCGTCGTCGCCGACCTCACCTACCGTCAGCGGCCCGGTCATCGCCCAGTCCTCCGACAGCTGGAACTGCGTGCACTCCCGCGCCCGCAGCGCCGGACCCGCGCCGGGAAGCCCGAACTGGAACATCCGCAACTGGCCACCGCGCGGCCGGATCGCCCGGTAGTCCGCGCCGCCGAGCCGGGCTTTCAGATCCCGCGCCCAGTCGTCGCACTCCTGCGCGCTGGGTCCCCACACCGTCAGCACGGTGCGGGACTGGACCTCCAGCTCCACACTGGTGCGCCCCAGCCTGGCCTCCTGCTCGCCCAGGATCTCGGCGGCGCCGTGCAGCGAGTCCGGCGTGCCGGTCGGGTGGGCAGCCCACTGGTCCGCCTGGTCGCTGAGTTCTGCCTTTTTCTTCGCGATCATCCGCTTGGCCTTCGCGGAGTCCACCAGGGTCAGGTCGACCACGGCATCCACCGGGTAGGGCAGCAGTTCCAGCTGCGCCAGGATGTCGGCGGAGCCCTCCGCGACGGCCTCCGGAATCTCTTCCAGGGCCAGGTGCGCCTGGTAGCCGACGCCCTCGGGGGTCTCCACCTGCAGCCAGAGCTTCGAGAGCGCCCCGCCGTCGAACCGGGAGGAGAACCAGTTGCGCATTCCCCCTTCAGACTCAGTGCGGGCGCCCGGTGCCTGCCCACCTTCCAGCAGTCGCGCCTGGCTCAGGCTCGCGTAGCCGGGGCTGCGCAGCTGGGCGCCGACGACCTTCCCCTCAAAGCGGGTGCTGCGCTCGGCCTCCGTCAGCAGCGGTTCTACCTGGCCGCGGTGGACGGCGTGCTGCTGGATCCAGACGATCTCGGCCGGACGGGCCGGGCGCAGCTGCAGTCCGCCGCCGAAGCCGGCCTCGATCTGCCGGGCCACTCCCCTATATAGCCGCACCTCGCTGATCGGGACGGGGGCGACGGGCAGGCCGACCTGCTCGCCGAGGGTCGCCCACAGTGAGCCGCCGGCCTGGGTGAGCTGGGCGGCCCGGCCGGGCGCCTGGAGCGGCAGGGCCAGCCACAGGGTGCGCCGGTGCATCGCGTAGTCCTGCACCATCTCGGCGGCGGCGATCGCGCTCTCGCGGGTGCCGGGATTGGCGTCCAGGTCGATGTCGGCGGCGACCTGGTCGAAGACCTCGCTGGGCTCGACCCGGGCGCACAGGCTGTACAGGCGGGCGTTGCCGGACAGGGAGCGCACCAGGCTGGTGACCCGGCGCAGGACCTCCTGGCGCTCCAGCTCGGAGGCGTAGCGGGAACCGATGGGGGTTACGCGCCATACCGCCCAGACCGGCCCGGCGGTGGACCACAGCAGGTGGCCGGAGATGTGACGGAAAGCTGCGACCCTCATCGTGGGTCTCCCTTCTGGGCGGCGTTGATGGCCGCGGCGGCGGCGAGCATCTGCTGGAGCGGGGTGAGAGCCGGCGCCGTGGCGGCCGGAGCGATCGGGTGCGGCGCCGGTGCGGGCTCACGCGGCTCGAAGAAGCTGAGGGTTCGAACCGGCTCCACGTCCCGGTGGACCGCGGCCTGGACTGCGGCCTGGACAGTGGCCGCTTCGGCGGCCGGGGCCAGGTCATCGACGGCGTTCTCGAAGGTGAAGGTGGAGCCGGTGAGGAGGACAGGCCGCACCGGGCGCACCGCCTGGCCGCCGATCTGGCCCGCTCGGGGTGAGACGGCCAGCGACACGGCGTCGGCGACCACCAGGAACGGGCTCCGGCCGGCGATCCGTGAGTGCCGCGCGGCCCAGATCGCCACCGCCCACGCCAGCACCGGCAGCGGGCCGAGCAACGGCGCCCACCAGGTCGCCGTCTTGACCAGGACGTACGCTCCGAGGGCGGCCACCACGAGCTGCGGGGGCGTGTACGGACCCATCGGGATGCGCCAGTCGCCGATCTTGCCCAGAACCCAGGGATGCCTTCTGGCCTTGGTGTACGAGCGGCCGATCCGGGGACGCGCGGCGCTGCTCACGCCGCTGTGCCCAGCTGCCCGGTGAAGACACCGGTCGGGAGCTCACGGGAGAGCTGGCCCGCGCCCTGGTATGGCGCGGTGGCCGGCGTCTTGTTCTCGCTGACCTCGCTGCGGAACAGGTCGGAGAAGGAGAGCCGGTTCGCGAAGAGGCTCCAGACGATCACCAGGCCGATGGCCCCGCCGATCGCCGACTTGATGCTCATCTTCCTGACGGCGTGGACGATGACGATCGCCGTCAGGCCGATCATGAGGCCGCTCGCCACCCAGCCCATGAGCGTTCCTGCCCAGGAGTTGCCGAAGTTCTGGAGCGGTCCAGCCAGCTGCGTCATCGCCGTACCCCGTTCAGGTCGGAAGGTGCCGGCGACGGCTTGGTGCTCGCGCCGGGAAGGAGGGAGGAGGTGGGGGCCAGTGCGGTGATCTCCCAGCGCCCGGCCCGGGCGGTCAGGGCCAGGGGGTAGGACAGCGGCCACTCGCCCGTGGCGTCGGATGCCTGGACCACGGCCTGCACCTGGAGGACCGTGCCGTCCGCGGGTGAGGACGGCACGGCGGACGTCGTCGACAGGGCCTTGAGGGTGATCTGGGTGTAGGTCGCCGCGGGCGCGGGGATCTTCACCCCGGGCGAGACATAGCGGGAGCTGTCCCCCACGCCGGTCAGGTAGGCGCTCAGGTAGCCGGAGATCGTCTCCTTCAAGGGCCCGTCACCGACCTGCGAGCCGTACACCGGCACTGCCGGATCCGGATCCGCGATCGTGGCGGGCGGCGCCACCTGAGCCGGGGCCGCCGACACCACGAGCGCGTCCGGAGCACCGCCCGACCCGGCTGCGCGGGTCATCGACACCTGGACCGCGTAGTAGCGGACCTCGACCGATCCGGCCTGGGCGCCGCGGCCCTGCGCAGAGTTCTGCGCAGACGGCTGCGCAGAACTCTGCGCAGCACCCGCGCCCGGCTGGCCGCTCTGCGCATCGCCCGGCGGGACGACGACGGTGGCCGCCACCGTCACCTGCCAGGTACGCCCGCCCATCGGCTGGCTGCGCACGGCGATGGACTTCTGGACCGTCAAGCGCGCAGCGCTCTTCGGCTGCGGCAGGCTCACACCGGGCGCCATCATGCGCAGCGCATTGGAAGTGGTGTCGGCCGACGAGCTGCGCAACCACAGGTCGACGAAGGCCTCGGCGTACCCGGTCGGCGGTGCGATCGCCGAGGGGGCGGCGGGCGAGGAGACGGGTGTGGCGGCCGTGCTCTGGACACCCAGAAGGGCCACCGCGAAGGCGAGCGGGCCAGCCGCCAGCGCGACCAGGGCGCCAGTACGAAGGACGGCCGTCCGCACCCGGGCCCGGCGAAGTTCACCTCCGTCGGCGATCAGAGACGGGGCCGGCGCTCGGTCGCGCCGGGTGGAGAGAGGACTCACGAAAGGGCTCCTTGGTCGTCAGCGGATCAGCTGATGACTGAGGAAAGCCCTCGACCCTTGGTGGAAACCTTGGTGATCGGAGGCTCTGGGATAACACCTCCGCAACGGCCCCCACCAATGCATTGAACTGCGGTTTTATGACTTCCAAGGATTCCTTGGAGACCAGCGCGGATACCTTGGTGACGCCACGGCACCCATCGGCGCCAACCTTGGAGACCAGTCGCCTGGCCATCCGGAAAACCTTGGAGACCGGGTGCCAGCAGCACCCGAAACCTTGGTGGCCGCCCCGGGTGGGAGCCCGCCAACCTTGGTGGCCGCCCCGCGCCCGACCGGCGAACGTTGGTGGTCTCCCGCAGCCCGCGCCCGCCCACCTTGGAAGCCGCCCCAGCGCACACGTGCACAGACCTTGGTGACCGCCGCCCACAGGCCCGGCCTGCCCCGGCGCGAGTGCCGCAGCCGCGCAGCACCGCCAGCCGCCATGCCGGGCAGCCACGTGAGCGGGCCGTCCCCCACGGAGCGCGGACCGATCGCCGGACCCAACCCTGCGCAAGATCATCTGACGGATGCGCGGCGCCCCCGCGATGCCCATGCGCACAGGCGTTCGTCTGCGCATGCGCAATCCCCGGCCTCTGCGCATGCGCAACGCCTCGACCCGGCCCTGCGCATGCGCAGAACCGAAGCCGAACCAGGATCGGCATCTCTGCGCACGGTCCTCCGGACCGTCACCAACGTTGCGCGGGCCGGGTCTCCAAGGTGTTCGGACACCTTGATCACGACCGTTATGAAGCCGTTGCCTACGACGGCCCGAGCACCAAGGTCTCCACCAAGGGTCGCGGGATTACCTCTGTCGTCGATCCCCGCACGACCCAAGGAGCCACCATGACCACCCTGACGAACGCCGCCCCTGCCCTGGCAACCGCGGCCTACCTCTCGGCCGGCCTGGGCGCTCTGTCGACCACCGGGATCACGCAAACGTGGTTCCGCAACGGACGAGACACCGAGGGAAGGTCCGCCGTCACGGCCGCCTGGCTGCTCCTCCTCGCGCTCTGGCCGGTCCCGCTTCTCCTCCGTGCGGCCCGCAAGCGCCGCGCACCCCGCCCGCGCGGTGCCCACCGAGCCGGACCGAAGAGCACACCACCCGCACCGAAGACCTCTGCACCGCCACGGCCGACCTACCCGCCGGTGCCGCCGCACGGGTTCCGGTGCAAGTACGACGGGGCCCGGACCGCCCTCACAGAGGGCCGCATCGACATCGCCCACCGCCGCGTCACCGGCCTCATCGACGACGCCACGAAGTACTTCGGCGCAGACCACCCCTACACCCGCTACGCCTGGGACCTGCTCGCCGAAATCCTCCACAGCGCCCCGGCCCACCCCGACCATGCCAGCGTGTACGTCACCTCGCCCGCCGGCTTCGCCGCGGCGGTGAACTGGTGACCGGCGACTTCCTCACCCAGCTCTCCACCGGAGCGGACGGCCTTCTGTCCTGCAACGGACTGGACTACATCGAGTTCGACGTTCGCATCGCCCGTGACCCGACCTGCCCGTCAGCGAGTAAGGCCGCGTACATGGCCCTGGCCGCCTTCGCCGACATGGAGCTCCACATCACGCTCACCGCAGAGTCCGTGGCCGGCTGGTCGACCGAGGTCCGCTCCGCAATGCTGCCCTACCGAAAGACGATCGCCGCCTGCATGGGCCGATCCGCCAACACCTTCGACCGCGCCGTCGTCGACCTGGTCGGCCGGGACTTCCTGCTCGTCCAGCCCCAGGAGAACCCTGACCATCCCGGCGCCCCTGATGCGAACCTCTACCGCCTGACCGACCGCGAACGCTGGGCCCGCCAGGTCCTCGAACGCGCCTCCAACCCGACGCCGCCGGCCCCCCTCCTCGGGGCCGACGGCCGGCCGGTGCCCCGGGTGCTGCGTACCCCCGGCATCGACTTCATCAAGCTGGACGCCCGCATCGCCTGCTTCGGCGGCCGCTCCCCGAACTACAAGGCCGTCTACGCCGCGGTGGCCTCCTTCGTGAACCTGACCAGCCGGGCCATCACCGAGCGCCCGCCGACGATCCGTGAACTCATGGCCTGCACCGGCCTCGGCCGCACCGCCGTCACCGACGCCCTGGCCCAGATGCGAGCCGACGGTCTCCTGGTGACACGGGATCAGTACGCCTCGGACCACGAGGGCGGCGGCCGCCTCGCCTCCAGCTACGCCCTCCTGGACGGCCGGCTCTGGCGGGCCCGCGCAGCCGCTCGGGAAGACCGTGAGATCGCCCAGTTCATCGGGGGGTCTACCCATGAGCCGGACGGGGGTCTCCCCACCACGCGGACGGGGGTCTCCCCATCAGCCGGACAGGGGTCTCCCCACCAGCCGGACATCTCTAATAGAAGTAGTGAGAACCGTGGCGGCGAGCTCCTTCCGGACGCCCGGAGGGCATCTTCAGGTGGTAAGGCGCGCGGTCCGCGCGCGAACCGCGCCGCCAAGCCAGCCGCCAAGGGCGGCTCCGCCGCCGACCGGACCAAGAAGCCCCGCACCACGACCATCCGCACCACCCCCTCGCGCCCCGTCCCCGGCGAGGAGATCGTCTTCGCAGCCATCGACGCCCTGGGCGTCAGCAAGCACCCGGCCCTGCGAGTCCCGCCGCTGCGCCGAGCGGTACGCGACCTGCTGTCCGCCGGCCGCACCACCGACCACGCGCTCGCCCGGATCAACGCGGGCTGGTGGAGGGCCGGGGCCCCGGAACGTGTCGCCAGCGGCGAGATCCGCGGCGCGGTCGGCTACCTCGCCACCGTCTTGAGCGGGCAGGACTGCGAGCGCCCCGACTGCGAGCGCGGCGTCATCCTCGGATCGGGCGAGGACTGCCGGGCCTGTGGGCTGCGCGAGGTGGAGCGGGAGGCGGACCGGGCCCGCCGTCACCTGGAGGCGCAGACTGAGGCGGCTGCCAGCTCTGGCAGCCGGGCGGCGAAGCGGCCTTCGACAGGTTCTGCTGACCGCAGCCACAGCACGAAGGCCACCTGGAAGTGCCAGGCCCCCGGGCCGGGAGGCATTGGCACGGGAGTGTGCGGCCGGCCGGGCCTGGGGACGCCGCCGCCCCTGCCGATGTGCCCCGACTGCCTGGACGATCTCCAGCGAGCACTTGGCCGCTGATCACCGTCGCCCGAGATACACCTGTCACGAACCCGCGGGACTAGCCCCAATGCCACTTACTTAGGCCACCCACCAATTGCCGGCCGGTCTAAGCGGGCTCCACATGGGTGCTGACCTGCGAAACCCACCCTGGGAAGCCGTCAAAGTCACCGGCAATGCGGCTAGCCGAGGAACCCGCAGGCCACAGGCCCGGTACGGACGATACGATCAAAATCGCGTTTCGTAGTGGGGGGCCAGGCGTGGAAGCCGAGAACGTCGTCGAGCAGGACAACGAGCAGGGCGCCGAGCCGGTCAAGGACCGGGCAGGCATCAAGGTTGCGGTCACAGCGGCAGTGCTCTGCGCTGTCCTGGCCGGACTGTGGGGGACGGGGCAGTTCGACGGCCCGTCGGAGAAGGCCGGCGAGAAGGCCAAGCCGGCCGCGTGCGACGCGCCCCGGCCGACCGACTCGCAGGGGTACGAGGCCGCCTGCGCCGCGCTGAACCGGCCCGATCTGCCCGCGCTGCTGGGCATGCCGACCGACCACGTCGTGGTCGCGCACCCGATGCCGATGGCGATCGGGAAGGAGCCGATGGTGGAGGTGCGCCTCCAGCACGCCGCGGTCGCCCTGATGGTAAGCACCTTCTCGGTCAACGACAGGTTCGAGATGCGGCCTGTCCTCACGGGCCTCACGGCTCAGGCGACCGTCCTCGGCCACCCCGCCGCGACCTATTCGAGCGGCACGATGGCCTTCGTCCCCGCAAACGGGAAGAACGGGAAGGCCGACACCAAGTCCGGGCCCAGCACCCGGAACATCCTCGTTGCTCAGGACGCCAAGGCTTCCGGCGGCCGGACGTTCGAGCTCGTCGTCTTCCGCGAGGACGGCACGGACGTCGACGGCCCGACCCTGAACCGGCTCGCCGAGACCCTGCTGCCGACCCTCCCGGGCTGGGTCGCCTCGTAGCCCCCGGCACCCGCGCGAACCGGTGGCATGCCACGGGCTCCTGACAGGCCGTCGAACGGCATCAGGAGGCCAATGGGATGACGCCCTTGCCGGTGGTGGCCTGCGCGAGGCGGAGGCTGGTGCCCTCGGTGAGGATGATGTGGGCGTGGTGCAGAAGCCGGTCGACCGCAACGACGAAGGGCCCGGTGGCCCCTCCCCAGGCGCTCTGGGAAGGGGCCACCGGGCCCTTTCAAGCTGGTGTGTCCGGTCTAGTGCTCTGACCGCATAGGTTCACCGGTTTGAGGTGGTGGTGTCCGGAGCTGGAGGTATCGGGCTGTGATCGTCTTGCCCTTGCCGTTCGTTGGGGGTGTTCTCCACTGCCCACTTGCCGAAGAGGGTGAGTGCCTCGGAGAGGTTGCCTGGTCCGCACGCGGCATGGAAGGTCATCTCGGAGGTCCAGGCCATGACCCAGTCGTTCTTGCTGCGCTTGAGGTCCTGGCGGGGGAAGTCGTGTCCTTCCAGGTCGGTGTCCTCCAGGTCGATGCGGACTGACCAGCCGGGATTGTCAAGCGTGTCGATCTTGATGCCCCACTCGTGCTCCCAGTCCTCGTTGCACTGTGCGGAGTACCAGGCCTGTAGCCAGTCCAGGACGTTCTCGGCTTCGTTCATGGCACGAGATGCTAGGTCAGCCGCGAGTCCAGGACCGGACGCGGCTGGTTCAACTTGCCCTGGGAGTCGCGATGGCCGAGCCGGTACGCGTGCGAAGACTGACCGATCAGGAGGGGCAGCGGCTGCAGCAGATCGTGCGGCGGGGCAGCACCAGCTCGGTGCGCTACCGGCGCGCGACGATGCTGCTGGCCTCCGCCGGCGGGAACCGCGTGTCGGTCATCGCCCAACTCGTGCAGGCGGACGAGGACACGGTGCGCGACGTCATCCACCGCTTCAATGAGATCGGCCTGGCCGCACTGGACCCTCAGTGGGCGGGAGGCCGTCCCCGCCTGCTCAGTCCTGACGACGAGGACTTCGTCGTCGCGACGGCCACCACCCGCCCGACCAAGCTCTGCCAGCCCTTCACCCGCTGGTCCATCCGCAAACTCGCCGCCTACCTGCGGAAAGTCCACGGACGCGTCATCCGCATCGGCCGCGAGGCGTTACGGTGCCTGCTCGCCCGACGCGGCGTCACCTTCCAGCGCACGAAGACCTGGAAGGAGTCCCCGGACCCGGACCGGGACGCGAAGCTCGACCGCATCGAGCACGTGCTGGAGCGCTTCCCGGACCGGGTGTTCGCGTTCGACGAGTTCGGTCCCCTCGGAATACGGCCCACGATGGGCTCGGGCTGGACCGCAGCCGGCCACCCCGAGCGGCACCCGGCCACCTACCACCGCACCCACGGCGTCCGGTACTTCCACGGCTGCTACTCGGTCGGCGACGACACGCTCTGGGGCGTCAACCGCCGCAGGAAGGGGGCCGCGAACACCCTGGCCGCACTGAAGTCCATCCGCGCGGCCCGCCCCGACGGCGCACCCATCTACGTGATCATGGACAACCTGTCCGCCCACAAGGGCGCAAAGATCCGCGGCTGGGCGAAGAAGCACCGTGTCGAGCTGTGCTTCACCCCGACCTATGCGTCCTGGGCGAACCCGATCGAGGCCCACTTCGGGCCGTTGCGGCAGTTCACCATCGCCAACTCGAACCACCGCAACCACACGGTGCAGACCCGGGCCCTCCACGCCTACCTGCGCTGGCGCAACAAGAACGCACGCCACCCCGATGTCCTCGCGGCTCAACGCCGTGAGCGTGCGCGCATCCGCAGCGAGAAGGGCCTCCGCTGGGGCGGGCGCCCTCTCGCTGCCGCAGCCTGACCTACCGCGCAGCCCGCAATGCCGGCGCGATCTGAACCACATCCAGGTCGACCACGACCTCCTCGGCGTCCCACACGCCACGGGAGGAGATCGCCAGGCCAATGAAGGCCAGCTCGGCAGCGTCGTCACGCAGTTCGCACTCTTCGCGGCTCTCCTCGCCGACCCTGCCCAGTTCCTCGCGATCCCAGGCAGCGACCGCCGACTCAGCCACGGACCGAGGCAACCGCACCTCGATCCGGCTGACCTGGGGATCGAGGCGAGCTCCGACCGCCGCCAGCACGACCCGGTCTTGCCGATACCTCACGTACTGCTCGCGATCTTCCACGAGCCGAGGGTACTCAGGCCCAACCGAGGCACCGCCTCCAAAGCCGGTGAACCTATGCGGTCAGAGCACTAGCCGGCCTGCTGGCGGGCGGTGCCCGAGACGGCGACGATGTCGCCCCACGCGACCGGGGCGCCGCTGGTGAGCAGCTTGCGGACGGCGGCCGCCACGACGTGGACTTCCGCGATGAGCTCCGGGGCGAGGTCCAGGTCTGCGTCGTTGCAGGTCACGACGACCCGTCCGGGCAGGAAGTAGGTGGCATCGTAGGTGATGTCCAGTCCGCGCCAGGCGCACGCGAGCGCGGTGGCGACCAGATTGCCCTGGAACTGCTCGCGGTGGCCGTTGTCGTGGACCCACATGGTCGCGCGCCGGTGGTAGTAGCCCGGGTCGGGCGTCCCCGACAGGCGGGCCTTCAGCGATTGGTCGCGGGTGGTGCGGTCGTCGGGCAGAGCGAGGGTCTCGACACTTCCGTCGGTCTCGATCTGCAGGGCCTGGGGCATGGCTTCTCCAATCGGGTGGTTCGTTCGGACGGGCTACAGGTCCATCCATCCGCAGGGGCGCCGGTCAGAGTCGGCAAGGGACACCCACACGGGGTCCGACGGTCCGGCGTCGGGCTGGGTCTTGCTGGGGGAGATCCGCTCCAGCAGGACGGCGCCGGCCTTGACCTCCTGGAGCATCTCGCGGACCCGGCGGTTGCTGGCCGCCGCAGCCTGCAGGTCCTCGATGCGGCGTTCCCTGGTCGTCTTGGAGCCGCCGGCGAAGACGAACAACAGTCGGGGGAACCTCGGGTAGAACTCCACCCACGCCGGCTCCGCCTGGGTGCTCTCGATCGTTGGGCGCCGGCCGCCGCCCTGGAACGGCCGCAGCTGCCAGAAGCGGGCGTAGGCGGTGAGCTTGCCGACCAGCTTCTCGCTCCCGTAGGTGGCGCGGTCGACCTCCACGAAGGCCCGCAGGTGCACCCGGCCGTCCGGCTTGTTGGCCGTGTACCGCATCAGCGCGTCCGACCGCACCGCGTCGGTCTTCCGGTCGGACAGGCGGTGCATGGTCTCCGGCGCCCAGTCGAGCGGGTGGTAGTCGTCCCCCCGCCGCCGGGCGTCTGCGAGGAACGCGAGATGGGTGGTCAGTACGGCCTGCGAGTGGGGCAGCAGGATCCGCGCGGCCACGTCGGCCAGATTCTGCAGTGGGCTGGTGCGGTCGCTCACCTCCGGCATCTCCGCCGCGATCGCCATGCCGGCGGCCGTGAGGTAGCTCAGCTTCGCAGTCCGCGGCTCGCGAAGGGCCACGGACTCCACCAGGCCGTGCTGACGCAGCTTGCGCACCTGGTCGCGGACGTAGCTGATGTCCTTGTCCGGGCACAGCATCTCCTGCAGCTGCGCCGTCGTGGCGGAGCGGTGCTGGTACAGCACTGCCAGGACCATGTAGGCCAGGGCACTGGGCGCGAAGGTCGGGTTCACCAAGATCCTCTCCAAGGGCTGTCGGCGGAACACGCCACTCAACCCCGCGAGCCTTGGTGGAAACCTTGGTGCCGGGCTGCGCCCAGGATCACGACTGCGCAACGCCGATCACCAAGGCCTCCGCCGGGCCGGCCCACTCGCCACCAAGGTTTCCGGCCCAGTGGCCCTGACCTGGGCTTTCGCTGCCACCAATGTCTACGGCTGCTCGGGCGCGGAGGCCTCGCGCAGGTACTTGCCCGCCGTGGCCGGGGTGACGCTGAGGACGACGGCGAGCTCGTCCTCAGTGAGGTCCGGGTTCTTGCCCAGCAGCTTCTTCGTCCGCGCCAGGCGCTGCTCGGCTTCCTGGCGCTTGGTCGGTCCGGCCGGCTCGGACGGGTCCCGCCGGTAGGAGGTCGCGGTCTCGGTGCTCACTCCGAGCTCCTCGGCCAGGTCCGCGTCGGTGAGGTCCGGGTTCTCCTGCAGCAGCTCCGCGGCCTTGGCCCGGCGCCGGGCGGCCAGCGCCTCCGGGCGGGCGTCGCCGCGGCCCAGCTCGTTGAGGTGAGTGTTGGCCGTGGTGTGTCCGATGCCCAGACGCCGGGCGACCTCGCCTCCGCTGATGTCCGGCTCCGCCTCGGCGAGCGTCCGTACGGCCTCGCGCAGCTTCGTCGTCGCTCCCTCGTCCGTGCGCGGACCCATGCTGTCCCGGAGGTAGCGGTGCACCGTCCGCTCGCTGACACCGATCTCGTCCGCGATCTCGGCGAACGTGTAGGGCGGGTTCCGGTCGCGCTCGAACATAGCGACCGCCAGGGCGCGCCTCTCCGTGCTCACCCGGACCAGCTCCCGGGCGGCCTCGGAACGGGGAGTCCACCCGCCGGTGCTGCCCTTCGGTCGGCCGAAGCCCTTAGGGGCCCCGACGCGGCGGCGCTCCTCGGCGTTCCACCGCTCGATCGTGGCGCGGAACCAGAAGTCGACACCGTAGAAGGTGCGGTCGGGGTCCGGCAGCTGGGTCTTGCTGCCGCGGTAGTAGGACTCCCAGGTCGACTTCTCCAGCCGGCGCTCCTTGGGGACAGCCAGCCGTGCCTCTTCCAGGCCGAGGAGCTCGTGGCCGCTGATCCAGTCCTGCAGGTCCGCTTCGCTCATCGTGTCGAGCTCGTCGGCCGACAGGTCGACGATGGTGCCCTCCTCCTCTTCCTTGGCGAGCCAGGTGCGGACCAGGTCGCGCAGCTCGTCCTCGGTGAAGGTGCCGTAGTCCGGCAGGCCCGGGATCGGCTCCAACTGCACCGGGGCCTTGCCCTTGTTCGCCTTCAGCTTGCGCAGGTTGCGGATGAGGACCTCGGCCTGCTCCAGGTCGAAGAGCACCTTCGTTCCGCGACCCCCGCCGGCCAGCGCGTCCAGCGTCTTGAAGTAGCCCTTGTTGTTGATCGCACCAACGCTCCAGTCGGCCTTGTGGGCCAGGTCGTCGCGGTCGATGACGCTCCGTCCGAGCGGGATCATGATGTCCTCCTGAAGGACTCGATAGGCGAGCAACCCGCCTTGACGTAACTATGTTTACCATGAATTTCCCATTAAGGCTACTCCGGCTCAACCCAGGTCATCGCCCGACACGCCGCTACGCCCGGGAAGCGCCGTGCCGGCAATGCGAGGTCCGGGGAAAAGGTCGGCCCGCCGGCGTCCGCCCCGGCCAGCAGGGCCACCGTCGTGATGGCCAGATCGAGGCCGCACCGCACTGTGACCACATGTCCCGAGCCGCCCTCCACGAACAGCTGCCCAGGATCGAGCTCCCGCAGCGTTCGAGCGTGCGCCGCGATCCCGCCGCCCAGCAGGTCGGATCCCGCCCCGGCCGGGGTGCCAACTGCGGTGGGCCCGGCCGTAGCAACCAGAAGCGTCACCTCCATCGACCGCGGGTCCACCTCCGCGACGACGCGACCGGACGGCAGGTCCAGGACCAGCCGTCCGCCCCACCCCGGACGGACGAGGCGCCCCGGCACCGCGGCCGCCAGGCCCCGCAGACGCCCAGCGGCAACGGCCTCTCCTTCCTCCGCCGTCATCCGCCGCGCGAGGGCGGAGTCGACAGCGGGCAGGTGCCGGCGAACGGCGGCATCCGCGAGACGGGCCGGCAAGCCATCGGCTCCTGGCATCACCTCGAACCGGCCGCCAGCGGAGGGCCAGGGCGCGATGGCCGCTCCCTCCGGCAGGGCCGTCACCAGCAGCGAACGGAACCCGTCGCCCACGGAGGCGACCGGCCGGCCGCGGAACACGACGTTCGGCTCCAGGCGGCTGCGCCAGGTGCGGCCCGGCCTGGCCGGAAGGTGCGCGGCGACCGCGCGAGCCAGCACGTCGCAGTCGTTAAGCCCGGCAGCAGCCGGGAGGTGGGAGGAAGACATGGGTGAGACTCCTTGTCGAGGGAAACCGGCCCGGGCGCGCCGGCCAGGACGGAGGGACGGCTCCCGGAGGGGAGCCGCCCGATGGACGATCAGGAGAGGCCGGAAGTCAGCAGGTCGGCTCCCAGCGCCTTCACGTCGAAGACCACCAGGCTCCGGGGGATCGCGTGCTCCTTGGGGATGTAGACCTGATGGACCAGGCGGCCGACGGCGATCACACGGCGGCCGACCGACAGTGAGGCCGCCGCCCGCGCGGCTTCACCCCGCAGGGTGCAGCGCAGCCGGTCCGGCACCTCGTGGCCGCCCGTCCCGGCCCGGCCCTGCTCGTGGGCGATCGTGAACAGCAGAGCGACCTCCCCCTCGCCGCTCGTGCGGGACCCGATCTCCGTGATCCGGCCGGTGAAGGTCTCCAGCCGGTCCGGCACCGGGTCGAGTTCGGCGAACGCCGACGTACCGGGCTCCTGCTCGGCGGCCTTGTGCAGCGCGGCCCGAGCCTTGCGCACACCCTTCGAGTTGACCGCCGCCTGCGACCGGCCGTCGATCTCCCGCACCTTGGCGAGCAGGCCGTCCGCCTCGTCGCGCCGCTGCACCGTCTCGGGATCCTTGTCCCGGGCAGCACGGGAGCAAAGCTTGGCGTGCGCTCCGTCGATCTCCTCCAGGGCGACGGCGACCACGGCCGCCGCGCCCTGGCGTCGCCGCTTGCGCGAGAACCCCCACTTGCCGTCCTCGGACTCCAGCGCCACCAGGGACACAGCGGGCCACCCGGTCTCCTCCAGCGGGCCCAGCAGCACGTCGAGCTGGCAGGTCACCCGGGCGTCGTGCAGCGGCTGCCACGGGTACCAGGTCCAGCCCGTGCGTGAGCTCAGGAACTCGCAGGCGCTCGCGCCGGTAGGGTCCTGGCCGTCGCGCTGCAGATCACCGAGGTATGCCGCCAGGTGCGCGAGCTGCCATCCGATCGCATCGAGGTGCGGCGCCGGGACGGACATCGTCAGGACGGACAGCACTCCCGAGCGTTCGGAGACCCGCAGGTGCAGTACCAGCAGGTCGTTCGAGGTGTCGCGCTGACGCTGAGCCGGGTGCACCTGGTCGGTGACGGCCGCAGTGCTGGTCGTTGCGGGCATGGGGGCCTCCTTGCGCGAGCGGTTCGAATCAGACCAGGGCCAACTGGTCCGACATGAAGAAGAATACCACGGATTATCAACCCAATGGCGCCGGGCGGTGCCTTGGACCGTCTGGAGTCGGGCCGGCCGTCGCCCCGGGGCCGCGTATCAGATGGTGATCACCGGCAGCAGGCGCCGGGGCGGGGCGGACACCGACAGCTCCGGGAGCCGCCGCGGCTCCTGCTGCAGCGCCGCGGTCAGTTGCGTCATCATCCGCGCGTAGTCCGGCCCCTCGTCCTCGATGACGATGCCGGGGTCGGGTGCCCCGGGCCGCTTCGAGGCCGCGATCAGCTCGGCCATGCTCACGTCCGCCCGGAAGCTGTCCCCACGCACCTCCTCCGCGAGGGCGATCGCTTCGGCGATCCGCGGCCGGCGCAGCACGCCGAGAAGGCTGTCGCGCCGGCTCGCAAGGAAGCAACTGGAGCACGAGCAGCGACTCGACCCCAGCCAGTCCCCGGCGCCCGGCGCCGAGTCGTAGCACCAGTGCCACGCGTAGCCCAGATCCGAGTGCAGTCGGCGGACCTCCTCCTTGCTCCACTCCTTCGTCGGTAGCCACTCATCCACGTGCCGCGCACCGTTGGACTTCACGCAGCGGTAGGCCGGCCGCCGGGCCCGGTCCCTCGACTCCTCGCCCCGCAGCCCGAGCACCTTCAGGATCCGCACCGGCCGGCCCAGCAGCGGCTGGAGGCGCTGCACCTCCGGGGTGTGCGAGCTCTCCTCCAACTGCTCCTTGAAGGACTTCGTGCAGTACCTGGTGTTCAGACGCATGAAGCGGCCGTACAGCGCGGTGTACGTCAGGAGGTCGTACGGCTCCCGGCCGCCGGCGCCGTCGTCGCGCATCTTCGTCCGCTCCATGTGCCGCGCGGCGGGCACGCCGGACTCGCGGCTCTGTTGTGCGGCGAGTTCGGCGACGCTGCCGTAGCGATGGCCGCCGAAGTTGACGGCCGGCCACTCCATCAGCCCCAGGGAGGCGTGGAAGGTCCAGACGCGGTCGGCGACTCCGGCTACCTTGGCGGCCTCCATGAGGACGTGCTGCATGGCGCGGGAGTCAGCGCCGCCGGACAGGTTGCCGCAGATGATGTCGTACTGGGTGAGATCCGGCGCCAGGCCGGGCGTGATCGTGGTGCTGGTCATCAGCTTCCTCGCGATGGGGGTGTTCTGGAGGGCGGGGCTCGGGCGGCCGCGTGTGACGCACCGGCGGCTGCGGCCGCCCGAAACGTGAGGTGGGGCTGGCCGGGCGGTCAGCGCCGCCCGGCCGGGCCCGGTGAGGGATCAGCGTCCGGGGCGCGGGCCCCGGGTCTGGGCCGGGATCCGGGGTGTACTGCCCGGCAGAGGGAGAGGCAGGCGCTGACCCGGGAGGTCGGTGTGCGGGATCACGGGGTCGTTGTCGTCGCCCTCGAAGTCCTGCGGCTGCTCGGTCATGGGGGTGCCCTTCGCGCGTTACGGTCCGAATGCCATCGGGAAGCCATCCGCGATGACATGAGAATAAATACCCCGCAAATTCCATTCCAAACGGTCTGGCGGACCGTACGGGCGAGTCCCGGCGCGCCGGCGTGGGCCGGAGCGGGATGGAGGATCGAGCCCAAGGGGCCGTGGCCGGTGCGCTAGAGTGGTTGCACTGCTTCGGCGAGAGTGGCCTTGGTCATCCTGTGCTGAGCGGTTCGATTGGAACGGCGCTGGGTTAGCCCCCTCCCGCAAGGGACCCGCAAGGGCAGCGCCGTTCTGAATTTCCGGAGTGCACCGCCGCCGGCCGCCGCAGAGGCGAGGGGCGGAGCTGTTCCGCTCCGCCCGGCCTGCCCTACGCCTCCTCGGGCTCCGACTCCTCCGCCTGGTTGCCCTCCGGGCTCTCCGCCTCCTCGGCTCCCTGTGTGTCCGTCCCGCTGTCGCCGGGGGCGGTCTCCGGAACGTCGGGCTGGTCCTGCTGCGCCGGGTCGTCCTCGCCCTGGCCCGCGCCGTCCTGCTGCTCCGGCTGCTTCGCCCGGGGCGGCTTGGGCTTGCGTGCCGGGGCGGCCTTGGCCTCGGCCTTCTCCTTCTTCTCGACGGCGGCCACCATCTCCTTCTCGATCGCGGAGAGGGTGTACCCCTCGGCCTTGAGGAAGCGGAGCCAGTCGGCAGTCCAGCCGTCCGCGACCGCCCAGTGCTTCTTGCGGCTCATGTGGAGTTCGAAGCCCATGGCGACCTGGGCGAACACGGCGTTGAAGTTGCGCCGGTTGCGGCGCAGGCGGGCGTTAAGGGCGTTGAGGAAGCCTCGGGCCCGCTTGTAGGAAGCAGCCGCGCACGGCTCGTCGAAGAGTGCGGCCAGCAGTTCGGCGTTGCCTGGGGAGACCGCGTCCGCGTACCAGCTCGGCATCTCGGTGACCACCTGCATGGCCAGAACAACGGCCGCGTCCGAGAGCTTGGCCTGGACGAGCTGCTTGACGAACTTCCCTCGTACGACGCGGGCGTTCTCCTCGTCCTTGTTCTTCTTCGCCACCTCTGCGGGCCCCGGGCCCTCCGGCTTCGAGCTGCGCGCCAGGTCGGCCCGCTTGTGCCCGTTCGCCCTCCAATCGGTGCAGCCGAAGACCAGCTCGTCCGACCAGTTGAAGGCGAACGCCTTGCCGGGGCACTCCGCGCTGTGCTGCTCGGGGTCGATCGGCTTGCCGTCCGGGCCCAGCAGGTCGGAGAGCATCCGGTCCTGCGACCCCGGCTCGTACCAGGAGCGGTACCGCACCTCCTTTAGGCTTTTGCCCGCCCACTCCGCACGGAGCGCCTCCTGTGCGGCGATCTCCTCCTTTTCCTTCAGGAGCCGCTGCATGGCGTGCTTCCAGTTGCCCTTGTCCGTGGAGCCGGACTTGGCGTCCTCCTTGTGGGCGCGCTTCAGTTCGTCCATCGCGTCCGGCAGGTCCGCGACCTCTGCGAGGGCGATCTGCTCCTCCAGGTCGAACTCGTATTGGGCGGCCTTCTTCTTGACCTCGTCGGGCAGGGAGGTGGCGCGGTGCGCGCTCTTGACCTGCTCCACCGTCAGACCGGCCGTGACGGCCGCCTTCTTCAGCTCGGCATCCGACAGGCCCAGGAGGTCCAACTGCTCGGCGGCGCGGGCCACGTCGGTCGAGGTCATCGCCCGGCGGAGCAGGTTCTCCTGGAGTGACTTGGCGACGGCGGCCGCGATCACCTCGGCGGACTGGCCGACCAGGTCCGCGCGCACCATGCACGGGACGGCTTCGACATCGTCCGTACGACCCTCGTCGATGCACCGCTGGGCGAGCGCCTGGGCGCTGAGCATCCGGCGCTGACCCGCCACGACGCCGTACTTGCCGTCCGGGAGGGGGCGGACGAGCAAGGCGGTCTCGATGCCGTCCTCCTCCACCGAGTCCAGCAGAGCCTGATCCGGATCGGCCTGCTCGGTGCGGACGTTGTACTCGTCCAGGACGAGAGAGAACGGGTGCAGGTACAACAGCTCGCCGATACTGCGGTAGCGCAGCCCCTCGGGCGTACGGGTCGTCTCAGGGGTGGACTCGGGTGCGACGGTGGTCATGGGTGCTGTCCTTGCGTGCGGTTCGAATGCCATCCGGTAGCCATCCGGCCTGACAAGAGAAAGACTACCACGAATAAAGCACGAAGGGTGACTCAGAGCCTTCCCGTCCGGCTGCGGCCGGACCGCACACCAACTGCGCGGCACCGGATCGACCCGCCCCAGCCGCCAGGGCGCAGGCGCGGCGGGGCAGGTGGGCCGGCGGCCCCGGCCGGGGCCGCCGGGGGCCACGACCCCTACCCGAGCAGCTTCGGGGCGAGCACCCGCACCGCCTCGGTGACGGCGATGGCCAGGTGATCGGGAACGAGCGTGACGCCGGACAGGATGTCCAACTGATCACCCGGCTCGGCCGAGTCCACCCGTTCCAGAACGGCAATATCCCCGGCGTCGTCGCACGCCCAGTTCCCGGCCTCCTCGACAAGGGCGGCGATCAGCCCGAGGGCCGCGTTCAGGCGGTGGTCCTGGCCGAAGTTGTGCACCGTCAGCCACTCCCGCTCACCGGGCAGTCGACTCAGAAGCACCCCCTTGAGGCGCTTGGCCGCCTTCTCGGCCCGCTGCGAGTCGTCCGCGAACAACTCCAGCCGGCCGGACTCAGTGGAGACGGCCCAGGCTTCCACTCTGGCGCGCTCCGACGGCTCGTAGTACACCGTGTCGTCCTGTACGTCGACCCGCAGCGGCACGGTGCTGCGCCCGGCCGGCCGCTCGATCAGCGCGGTGTGGGTGGTGTCCAGGTCGACGCTGACCCGCAGCTGGCCCAACTTGTCGACGTAGGCGAACACCATCACCCCCGCGACGGTCACGGCGGGGAGGGTTCCGGGTTCGTCCCGCCGCGCGGGCCGGAAGCGGGCGGTGCGGTGAAACTTGCGGCGAAGGCGCTCGGAGATGGGCATGTGTGCGCTCCCTGCCAGGTCAGAAACGGTTGATGTGGAAGCCGGGCGAGGGCGTCAGGGTGACGACCAGTTCAGCGTCCTGCGGGGGGTCGTGGTGCTCGCCGGCCTCGGCGAGGTACGCGCGGACCATCTCGGTGGCCAGGCTCTCGCCCAGCTCGCGGCGCCCGAAGTCGGCAACGCGGCGGCTGTGGTCGGCGAAGATGATCTCCACGCCGTTCGGCGACCAGCCCGTGGTGCTGTCCCAGTCGTCGTAGGAGCTGGCGGTGCGCAGCTCGACGGGGGCCGGCCAGCCACGCTCGGCGCACAGCACAGTCAGCTCCCGGGCGATCGCCAGGACTGCGCGGCGGTGCAGCTCGGAATGCGCATCCTCGATCACCAGCTCCAGGGCGATGTCCGTCATCTGGTGGAGGCTGCTGGCGGCAAGCCGGGTGCCGCTGCGGCGCAGCAGGCGCTTCCACACGCCGGACCACGACCTGTTGGCGCGCTGGCGTCGGACCTGTGCTTCACCCGGCACGTCCACCTCGATTCCGCGAAGCCGGCCGTCTGGCGAGCGGAGGGAGGCTTCGGCCCCCTCGGCGTTGATGCCTACGTAGACGGTGCCGTCGTCCTGGATCTGGACGCCGATCCGGAGGCCGGCGGCAGCCAGGACGGGGATGCTCTCGGGGCAGTCGGGGTCGGACGGCAGCAGGTAGGCGCCGGTGTGCAGAGAGGTGACCTGGCGCGTGGTCAGGGTGTGGCTCATGGGTCCGTCCGTTGCGGGGTGTGGTGATGCGGAAGGCCGACGGCGGCGTGTGAGGGCGTCGCCGGGCGGGCCTGCGGTCGGGTGCGCCAGGGCTGGTGCACCCGACCGCAGGTGTGGCAGGGCCCGGCGGTCAGCTGGAGACGCTGAGGCAGGCCAGGGGGATTCCGTTCAGCAGGAAGTTCTTGGTGTCGGCGGGGACCTTGATGGTGGTCTGCCGTGCCCAGCGCAGCTGGTTGGTCGACGCCTCGTCGAGAGTCAGGGCCGCGAACTTGCCCTGGATCGTCGCTACGGTGCCGGTCAGGCCGACCAGGAACTTACGGTCGAGGTTCTTGGTCGTCACCGTGCTGCCTACGGTGACGGCGGCGGAGCGGATCTTGCCCAGGTTCCGGTTCCGGTCTCGTACCGCGTCGATCACGCGGTCGAGGTCCGTCTCGGTGGCTGTGGTGAGGATGTAGTCGATTGCGTCGGCGAGCGACACGGTGCCTCCAGTTGAGCTGCGGTGATGCGGTCCGATGCCAATCCGAAGCCATTCGGACTGACAAGAGAAATACTACCATGAATAACGCATAGTGTGGAGTGGGCGGCACGCCAGACGAGCCGGAAGAGCCTGTCCGGCTGGCCTCGCGCACGGCGGTCCGCACGCGCCAGCGTTGGGCGAGGTGCAGGCGCGGCGGCGCTGGCGGCTGCCCCGGACCGTGCGGTCCGGGGCAGCCGGGCGGTTCAGCCCTCCGACTCCGGTACGGCCGTCAGGGTGCGCAGTTGCTCCAGCGCCCACTGACCGAGCGGCTGGTCGGCGTCGGCGGCCGGACTCTGGTCGTGATCTCCGAACGGGCAGGGCGGTGCGTGGACGGCGAGGATGCCCGCGAGCTGCCCCCGGTCGAGCGTTTCGGGGAGGCTGCGGCGGCCCCTTGCCTCGTCCCTGTAGTGGCACAGGAGCGAGGCGGTGATCTCGTCCGCGTCGACCTGGAACGAGGAGTTCACGGTCGCGGTGACGTGCCCGCCGGAGTCGCGGCGCAGCCGCGCCCGCGTCTGGACCTGCCCGGGGGCGAGCACTTCCCGGCGGTCCAGCTCGGTGATGCCTGTCTGAGCGGCGTGGAGCCTGCGGCACACCTGGATCGCCGCTACGGCGGATGCGACCTCGCGCTGGAACGCCTCCGGCTCCCGCTCGGTGCCGAGGTCGGGCGACTCGTACAGCAGGACGCCCTCGTGCTCGTAGTGGGGGTAGAAGTAGACCGCGAGCCCGCTGTACTCGGAGAGCGGTTCGATCACGTGGCTGTTGACGTCGGTGATGCAGATCTCGGTGGTGCCGAGCGGCACCTTGAGGGCGGTGTAGCCGCCGCCGGTGTGCCAGAAGTCGTTGGGGATGTCGTGCGCGGCGAGGACGGTCTCCAGCGCCTCGTGGAGCTTGATTTCGGGCGCGAGCATGGTGCAGGTCAAGGGTGTGCTTCGCCTTCGGTAGTGCGGTGTTTGTGTGGCGAGGGCTGGCGGTCGTGCGTCGCGAGCCCGGCGGCGGTCAGCGGCGGCGGGTGCGGCGGCGGTGAGAGCACACCGCCGCCAGACCCGCTTCGTCAGCGGTGGCGGTCCAGGAAGGCGCGGGCGGCGGCGACCACGTCGCCCCCGAACCCGGCCTGGAGCCGGGCAAGGGCCTGCGGCCCGAACCGGTCGATCAAGTCGCAGGCGACGGTGATGATGTAGTCCCCCGTGCGGGGGGTGTCGTGGTCCTCGAACACGCGGCCGTGGGCGAAGGCGTGGATGATGTCGATCCCCGAATCCCAGCCGTCCCCGTGCATCAGCCCGTGCTCGGCGGTGAATTCCGGGTAGAGCCGGGCCATGTCCTGCGGCGTCGCGTCGGCACCGGCCCGTCCCTCGACCAGGGCGGTGGCGTACCGGTGGGCGGTGACGTCGAACACCCACATCCAGCAGTTGGTCTCCTCGCCGACCAGTCGCTCCCAGGTGACTGGGGGCATGGGTCCTGCGATGGCGTTCCTGTCGCTCAGCCACCGCCGCAGCAGGGTGGCGGTGCGGTGGTGGCGCAGGAAGCGGGGCCGGGGCCGCACCTCCCAGACGCCGCTGTCCACGACCTCGGCGTGGGCGTCCAGCAGCATCCACAGCACCGTGCGGTCCGGGTACTCGGGGCCGAGGTAGAGGCGGTGGTAGCGGCCGTCGACGGTCAGTTCGACCTCCGTGCTCCAGTCGTCGCCGAGGTGTTCGGCCCGGGCGGGAATTCCCGCCCGGCTGAGCGCCTGCGCGAGATCATGGGCAGGGGTGTGCGGTGTGGTCACGGGCGGTCCTCCGTGGTGCTGGGTCGGCGATTCGAGTGCCGCCCGAAGCCACCCGGTGCGACAAAAGAAATATTACCACGGAAAATGCATTTATGGAGGTGATGCACCCCTCCCAGGCACGGGCGGGAGGGGGCTGGGCCTGCCCGGCTCACCCCCTGCTCGTCGCAAGCTGCCACTGACGCACCAGGTTTCGGCGCCCTGACCGCCACTGAGCCACCACGGAGTGCCCGCTGCCGCAGCTACACCCCCGTCAGCAGACCCTCCGCAGACCGCTCCCCGGCGGCTGCGGCGGCCGCGGCGAGCCCGGCGGCGGATCGCCAGGCCGTCTCGAAGCCGCCTCGCGCCTTGGACGGGACGGCCGCCGGCGCCGCGACGAACTGGCGCTCGACAGCTGGGAAGCTGCCGCCGCGCTGCACGGTGACCAGGCGGTCGAAGCCGAAGGCGTAGCCGGGGACCCCGCTGGCGGTGTGCTCCAGCTCGCGTCCCGGCCGGGACGCGAAGCGCTCCAGGCTTCCGCAGGCCTGGCGACGGGTGAGTGTGCCGACGCGGCGGACCGACCGCCAGATGGTGCCCTTGCGCTCGGAGTCCGAGCAGAGCGGGTCCCGCCGCTGGCACCGATGGCCCCGGATCGTCTGGCAGTCCTTGCAGCGGGCCCACTCCGACGGCAGTACTGCGGCGTTCTCGGCCAGCTTCAGGCAGAGGGCGCACCGGAGGCCGTGCCACAGCTTGCAGTGGTCGGAACGCCCGGGGGTGAGGACCCGGCGGACCTCGTAGACGCTCCAGGGTTCCGTGTCGAGACGATGGGCCAGCAGGTCCAGCGCGGCGGTGTTGCCGGCGCGGTGCAGCTCCTCGCGCAGGCTGGACTTCGCGTACAGGGTGAAGAGCGGATTGAGGGCCTGGGCGGTGTACTCCAGCATCGCGGCCTCGGCGATCTGTGCCGGGAAGCGCTTGGAGCGGGCCATGTGGTCGGGTAGGGAACCGGCGCTGACCGGGTACGGACAGGCCCAGCAGAAGCTTTTCGGGTAGAGGACGCCCAGGCGGTCCTCCAGGTAGGCGAGCAGCCTCGGGCGATCCCAGGTCCAGTTGATCAACGGATACCAGGGCCTGCGGCCCGGCTTGGCGAAGGAACTGTCGACCCGGGCCCGTCCGAGCTCCCCATGCTCGAACCCGACGACGTGGCGGTAGGGGTCGGCCATGTTCTGCGCGAACCAAAGGTCCAGGGGTTCGCCCTTGGCCCGGACACTGCACAGCCGCGCACCCCCGTACATCGGCACGGTGCCGGACTCGCGCAGGTCGAGCAGCAGGCTCCACCGGCCCGAGGCGTGGATACGGGTCGGCGAGCGGGTGTCGGAGAGGACCTCGACCCCGCACTGGGCGATGGAGGCGCCGCCTCGGGCGATCTGCACGTAGCGGACTCGGTGAGCGCGCAGCAGGGGAAGGACGTGCTGCTCGGCGAGGGCGATGCTGTCGGGCCATTCCATACCGGTATGAGCCGTGATCACGATCAAATCGGACAAATCGGCCCGCAGGCCGTAGGCGGTCGGGTTCTCCAGGAACCGCAGGATGATCGCGGTCGAGTCGGCGCCCAGGCCCCAGCTCACGACGGTTGTGCCACAGGGCTCGGGCTCGGGGAAGGCATCTGCGTTGAACAGGGCGAGCTGACCGGAGGTCATGTGGAGCGCTCCAGGGACGCGGGCCACCAGCGGCCCGGGATCGGATCAGAGAGTGGGAGGTCCGGAAGTGGCGCCGGCCGTCGCGGCGCTCGGTGCGGCGCAGCCAGGCGGCGACACACTGGTGGGCGCCGCGAGGGCGGCCCCGGCCGGGGCCGAGTGCCACGAGCGCAGGCAGGCGCGCCAGACCCCGCCGGACGCAGCGCCCGGCCCGCTGCGCACCTCCGGGGAGGTATGCGGGGAGCCGGGCGGTCGGTCAGGCTGCCGCCGGGGCGGTGGCCAGCCGCCGCAGCGCCCTTTCGGCGGCGGGCACGGTGAGTTGGGCCAGGTCGATGTCGGCCACGCCGTGCGCGTACAGCTTGATCTTGTGGTCGGGCCCGCCCGACGGGTTCGGGAAGGAGACGGGGATGTACAGGCCGGGGCCCAGGGAGCTGGTGTCGAGATCCGTCAGCTCGGCGACGTCGGCTCCCGCCCAGTAGGCGGTTGTCCCCGCCTCCATGACGGCTCGGGCGAGACGGTTGGCACTCACCGTTGGCAGACCCAGTGCCGCGATGCCCACGTGCGTCGGGCAGGAGACCAGGGCGACCACCTGGCCCCCGCCGAGCGGCCCGGCCACGGCCAGGCTGCCGGAGTCCAACTGCTGCCAGCCGTCCCGCAGGCGGAGCGACGGCGCCGCCTCCACCAGTGCACCCGCCGCGTGGCCGATCGCGTCACGGGTGGCCGATCGCCAGCTTTCGAGTGCTGAGGTCCTGTCCATGGGTTCTCCCTGCGGGTGAGTCGCGGTTCGACGCCAGCGCGGTAGCCATCCACTCTGACAAGAGAAAGATTACCACAAATAAGCAATCAATGGTGCCGGGTACGACTCAGTGCCACCGCCGGCCGGGGGCGTATGCGAGTGTCACGTAGAGCCGTGGCGCTGAGGGGTTCTACCGGCCGGTATCACGGCTGTGCGTGACACTCGGTGTGATCTTGAAGGGGTGGCTTCCGCCCGGGCGGGCCGTTGCCCTGGCCCACGGTGTCGCCGTTGAACACAGCGACACCGTGGGCCAGGAAGGCACTCGTCGAACGCGCTACCCGAGCCGATCAGGCTCAGTCCTGAAGATCGCCCGAATCATCGCTTTCGGGCTCGCGGAAGTCGGCGAGGGTTGGCATCGGCGTCAGCTCTCCGGTGACCGGTGCCCACGGGGAGAGCTCGTGGGCGGAGGGGCGTCGGATGGCCACCACATCGGTGAAGGAGATTCCCGATAGTGACCCGTCGGCCCACTGCACGCGCATCCATGGGACGTCGCGCGGGCCGCTGGAGTGGTCTTCGAGCTTCCAGACGTTCACGCGGAACCACAGCGGCGGATAGTAGTTCCCGGTCGCCGCGGGGCGGGCCCAGTAGATCTCCATGACCTGACCCCGGCCCGGGGTGGCGTCGGGCATCAGGCGGCGGGCCTGGGCCAGCGCGACGGCGGGCACGTCGCTCAGGACGGCCCGGCCGTCGAGGTCCCACGCCTGGTCCGGGCTCTGGACGTGCCAGACGCGGTGCTGCTCGCGCATCGCCTCGCCGATCAAGGTGAGGACCTGCTGCCGCCAGGCGGCGACCATGAAGTTCGCGGCGGACACCGTTCCCAGCGGTGCGTTCTCGTCGGGCAACCGGCAGGTGGTGTCTTCCGGGGTGTCCGGCAGTTGGGGTTCGGCGCCCAGCCAGACGGGCTCCTGCTGGAGGGAGTTGCGGGCGTGGTCGGTGAGCTGCGACCAGATGTCGGCAGGGAAGCCGCGGTTCGCGTCGCGCGGGATGGTGGTGGCGAAGGTGTCGAACCAGCGTTCGGCGCGCATGTCCTCGTGCATCATGGACCAGCCGAGAGGGTGGTCGGGGCATTCGAAGCCCTGGTCGTTGTCCCACAGCAGGTAGATCTCGGCCGCGCCGAGCAGGTCCTCCTCCAGGTCGTGGTAGGTGAAGGCGTCGCTGCGCCGCAAGCTCACCCAGCCGAGGTCGGGGAACCAGTCGGCCAGGTGGCCGGCTGCGTCCAGAGGCTTGTCTCCCGGGTTGGCCGTGTGGGGGTCGGAGGCGAACTCCTTGGCCTGCTCTACCAGTTCGCGGGCCTTCTGTGCCGCGATCATCAGCGCGAGGTCTTCGGCATGGCAGCGCGCGATCGGTGCCTTCCCGGCGAACAGGTCGTCGGCGATGTCGCGGAAGGCTCGGGCCATCCGGGCGCGCCACGCCTGGTCCTGCCGGTCGCTGCATCGGGGAAGACGGGGGACGACGTGGTCGTCGGGGGAGTCGGTGTCGGAGAGCACTACGGGTTCGTCGCCCCAGCGGACGACGTCCAGCGCGTACATGGAGGATGCGAGCTCGGCGGCCACCTCCCCCAGCAGGCGCAGCTCCTGCCGGGTGGCCAGGTCCGACAAGTTCCGCCCCTCCCAGCGCTGGCGCTCCTTCGGGGCGAAACCGTCCCATGGGGAGGCAGCCGGACTCTGGTCCGTCCTGGCGCTCTCGGCGACGGCGCGCCGGGCTTCGCTGAGCGGGACCCCGTGCTCCGCCATGTAGGCGCGTACGGCCCGGTCGCGTGCCCGGGTGGAGTTCTGGGACATGAAGATCCTCACTGCAGCCGTGTTCCACGCCGCACGGGCCGCTGAGAGGTCAACGCTGCCGTGAAGGGATGCCGTCGGGAGAGCGCGAGTCGGGGACTCTTGGCCTCTGGGCCTCTCGACGGCGTGGACGTGAGGGACGGGGCATCAGGCCAGCGCCGTGGCCTTCCAGGGCCGACTATACCGGTCCGAGGTGGTGACACCAGGGCCTCCGGCGACGGCCACGGCTGCCTGACTCCCAACGGTCCTGGCAGCGTGCACCACCCGGCGCGTCGATGTCGGCCCTGCGCCCGTCGAGTGCTCCCTGACGCCGGTCCTCGACGGATCGACGAACCCTCTAGCATCGGATCATGAAGACCACCGAGGCACGAGACCTGATCGCCGAGTGGCTCACTGCCCGTATCGGCGAGGGGTTCGAGCACTGGGTGAACGAGTCGCCCACCGCGCGGGCAGCTCGGCGCTACCCGCGGCCGACACAGTGCCACCCTGCCCACGACCCGACCAAGGCACCGCGCGTTCCCAAGGCTCTGGTGGACACGCGGCAGGTGCCGCCCGGGAACCGAACCTCGGTAATCTTCACGTGGAAGGTCGAGACGGACGAGCCTCCGTACTTCATCGCCAACGTCCCCACGTACTGGCCGCGGCGGATCGTCGCCCCGGGGTGGGCGCTGGTCGCCGGCCGTCCGGTGATCGACGTCCTGGAGTGGGACGAGCTCCGGCGCCCCCTGCGGATCAAGACGGTGAAGCTGTGGAGCCACTTCGACCCCACCATCCACGGCTGGCGGTCGTGGGCGGACAATGTCGAAGCCGATGTCGACTGGAGCAGTCCTGACCAGCCCGTCCTGCGCTTTCGAGAGCACAGCCGTCTGACCGACACGGGACGAGCGCGTCCTCCAGGGCCGCTGCCCGTCGCTCCAGGCGCTCCCGGCCTGGCGCTGCACCTCGACAGGCAACCGCTCCACGCCGGGGCGCATGCGGCTGGTGTACGAGTACCTCGTTAGCGCCTGTCGCCTTCACGATTCCCGCAGGCGATCAGAAGCCGCTCGCCGAGGTCCGCCGGCGGATCTCGCCCTCGGCCTGCTCCTTGCGGTAGCGCGCGATGCCGCCGCGACATCGGCACCCCGAGCGCGAGCACACCGACCAGGCGGCCGCCGTCCGGCTCACCCGCCCCCGGCGCGCTGGCCCGAAGCTGCATTCGGCACGCCATCCTCACTGCGACCACTACGAGCCGCTGTAGTGGTGCCGCTCCACGAACCGCCGGGCCGGGTAGAGGCTCGGGTCGAACCCACCCTCGTTGGTGCGCCGCCAGCCCGGGCGCCTGTCGGTCCACCGCTGGCACCACGCCGGATCCAGCAGGTCCACCCGCAGCTGCTCCCCGCTGCTGGGAGTCCGAATGGTCACAGCCGCCCGCCGTGTCCCGCCCCGCGCTGCACCGACCCCGCAGTGCCGGGGATGCGCAGCGCGAAGGCGACTGCGGCGAACTCGCTGAACTGCCAGACGGTTCTCTCGCCCTGGACCGCCTGCAGGATGCCGTCCTCGCGCTCCAAGCCGAACCTGGCCGACAGGGCTCGGCGCGCCTCCCGGCGCGGAACTGCTCTCCAGCCGTGCACGGCCAGGGCGCGGTCGACCTCGTCGGTCGTGCGGGCCGACCAGGGGCGATCGGTCTCGTCAGGGACGGCCGTGTCCGGCTGCAGAATGCGGTCGCCGGCCCCGGCGGTCGGCGCACCGTTGGGAAGTGCCCAGATCTCCGATGCGCCCGCTGCGCCCGTCGGCAGGTGCAGGTGGACGTACAGCACAGGCGGGGAAGGAGTTCTCGATGTCCAGGGGAACCCGGCTGTCTCGATGCTCATGGTCAGTGCCTCTCACTGGAGAACGACAAGACGTCGGCCTGCGACTGCCTCGGTGCCGACCGGGGCGGTTGCGCCACCGGTCGTCCGGTGACGCGCCGGTAGGCCGCTTCGGGGCCGAGTGCGTATGCGCAGTCCGGGAGGTCCTCGACGGCGATGTCGTAGTTCGATTCGGCTACGGTCACCCGCAGCACGGTCAACTCGTAGGGGTGGAGTACACATAGCTGGCACCGGCTTATCTCCGGGTCGTGGACGGGGAGGCGCATCTGACGGCGGTGTTCGCCGTCGTGGACGTTCTGCATATGGGTCAGGTGGGAGCGCACGTCGTCGCCCGTGCGAAGGACGCCGGGTCCGCCGTTGAGACGCCGGTAGAAGACCTTGCCGCCCTCGGGGGTTACCTCGCGGGTCGCGCCCGGCCCGGGCAGGTCGGCGAAGGAGACCGGGACTGCGACGATGGTCCGGTGGTGCTCGACGAGCCGCGTCACGACCATGTGCGGTGTCTTGTACGGCCAGTGGCCTCGGACGACGTATGGGGCGCTGAGCTCTATTGAGGTGCACCCGGAGTGGCCGTGGGAGCGTTCCCGGTAGTGGACGGTCCAGCGGACCGTGTGTTCGGTGCTCAGCAACACGGTGTCCTCCGGGTCGAAGACGTGCAGCCGAGCGCCACGATCGGCCGGCCCGCCGTCGGTGGGGACCAGGAGTGCCGCCAGGTCGCCGCCCGCGCACCGGGTGAGCCCGGCGACCCGAAGCGGCGCGAGTTCGTGGAGGACCGTCGCACCGTCGAACAGGGACTTGGCCTTGGTGTACTGCATGCAAGCCTCACAGGCGTGGGAGGGGCCGCGCGGGGCGGCTTTGTCGGAGTGCCGGCCGATGCGCTGAGGTACGAGAGCCCTCGGCGGGCTGGCCGGTCCGGCCTGACCGGCCAGGCTGAGCCGGGCGGGATCAGGCCGTGGCTGGGCGGTGGGCGGTCCGCGCCGCCGGTCGTCTTGCAACCGGCGGCGCGGACCGGGCCCTACCGGCCCTCGAACAGGTCGGCGAAGCTGGGTGAGCGGTACATCGGCAGGTACGGGCCGATCTCCCAGGTCAGGACGTCGTCACCGCGATGCGCCGTCACCTGGACCGAGTCCACGCGCGCCTCGGTGGGGCGGAAGTCGCCGGGGAGCGACCACTTCACCTCGACCGTGAACTCGGTGAAGGTGTTGTTGCCCAGCTCGCCCTTCAGCAGGCGGACGATCTGGTCCGCAGTCGCATACCGCAGGGGCACGTACTCGCCGATGATGCACTCGGTGCAGCCGCAGTCCGCCGGGTCGATCGCGAGAAGTCGCGTGGACATGACGTGGTCCTTTCCTGGAAGCGGTTCGATTGCCGCCAGGGAGCCGCCCTGGCCGACAAGAAGAATACTACCATGGATAGGCCATCATTGGTGCTCTGCTACGCCTCTCCCTCGCTCTGACAGTTCTCGACCTGGGCTCCAGCGGCGCCCGCCTCCGTACCAGCCGCATCCGGTACGGGCACGGCCAAGGTGAACACGTCGTCCAGGTCCACCGGGCGCTCGTTGGAGGCCAGAGAGGACAGTTCGTCGTGAAGCAGGTCCGACAGGTCCTCCTCCAGCCTCGTCCCGTCGCTGAACACCAACTCGGCCAACTCGGGCTCCCACCACAGCCCGTCGTCCCACGAAGTGGTCGGCACCTCTATCCGCTCAAGCCGCACACCGGACGGGTCGGGATCCCCATACAGCCACCCCAACTCGTCCCGAAGGACCTCGTGCATCGACGCCACGCTGCGCCGGTCCTCCTCGTCGGGGATCAGCGACGACAGGTGCCACAGCGTTTCGGTCTCCAGAACCGGCAGGACGGCGGCGAACGCCGGCGATGTCAGGAAGGCGTCGAGAGAGGCGGGGTCGAAGGTGATGGTCGGCGCGGTCACGCTGCTCCAGTGATCGTTCTGAGGGGGAGGGTGTCCCGGCGGTCGGCGGCTGCCCGCCGGGACGGGGGAGCTCGGGAGGCTAGAGCTGCCCGAGAACCATGAGGACTAGGTCGAGGTCGGCCTCGAAGGCGAGACCGGCCTCGGTGTCGTCCGTACCCGAGGCGTTGTCGGCCAGGAAGACGTTGACGGCGGTCCGGCCGACACCGAGGCCGGTGAGCATGTCGGTGCCCGGCTCGCACTGGCTGTACGGGGTCAGTACCGGGAAGGCGTTCACCACCCACACGTAGGCACCCGGAGCGGTGAACCGGTGTACCGCCGGGTCCTGCGGCGGCAGGGCGATCAGCAGCGCCCTCTCCACGGAAGCGAGCGGGGCTCGGGCCTCCAGCAGGACCCGGCCGGGCGCGCAGGGCTGAACGGTCGGCTTCACCCCCGCCCGGTGCTCCCACTGGATCACGTCGCTGCGCGGAAGGAAGGTGGCCGAGGCCTGCGCCTCCTCGGGAAGCAGGCCGAGAAGCTCGGATACCGTCAGGGCCTCGCGAAGCCTGATCCGGTCCGCCGCCATGCCCGGCTCTGCCACCGGTGCGAGGTGGCTGCGGGCCGCTTCGGCGGCCAGATTCAGCGCGGTGACGTGCCGCGACGGAAGAACGGTCGCCGGACCCGGGGGCAGGCCCGCCGGGGGCTCCCCGCCGTAGGGCCAGGAGCTGACGCCGATCCCCTCGGGAACGGCGGTGATCAGCAGCCGACGGACCTTGTCGTGCAACACGGCCTGGTACTGCCCGGCGCCGTTCAGGCCAGCATGGTTGGCCTGCCAGCTGCCGTGGCGGCTGGGGAGCTCGGCGGCGACACCGGCGGCAAGCCATCCCAGAGACATCGGATCGGAGTAGGTCGGATCGGCCATGGTCAGGCCCCTTCGGTCGTGGTGTGGAACAGGTGGACGGCGTGTCATTCCCGGCCCCGGGCCGGACCGGGGCCGCGGGCGGGCCCCCCCCCCCCCGGGGGGCGGCCCCCCCCGGGGGGGGCGACAAGCGGCCCGAGCCCGCCCAACCGGCGGCCACGCGCGGAAGGGGGGGTGGAACGAGCCGCGCCGCCCCCCC
>NZ_JBIWML010000024.1:3083-30274 GCF_044766665.1 Kitasatospora sp. NPDC101801 | reverse complement strand
GGGGGGTCGGGCCTGGGTCCGGCCCCTTGGGGTGGTGGGGGGAACGGGGGGGCGGGGTGGTACGCCCCCCCCGGGGGGGGCCCGGCCCCCCCGCCCGCCCCCCCCCGGGGGGGGGGGGCGCCCGGACGCTGGGAGGGCTACCAGGAGACGGAGACCGTCACAGCGGCGTCACGGGCCTGACGGCGGCTGAGACGTCGCGGCACGGCCAGCCCCAGCGCCTTGTACTCTTCGATCAGGAGTGCGTTGAACTGGGAGCCGTAGGCGCTGGCCAGGCGCTTGACCGCCTGCTGCTCGGCGAGCACGCGCAGTTCGGCCACGCTCTCGCCCACCCCGGCCCGACCGGCGGGCTCGGCCGCCTCGGCGATCCGGATCTCGCGCACAACCCCGGATGCCTCCCCGATCCGCTCAAGCACTGCCGCACGGAAGGCCGTGGACCGTCGGCGCCACGCCTCCGCCTCCGGCGACTGGTCGACGGCCCGGTTCTCGAACTGGACCTCCAGCCCGGTCAGGATCTGGGTCAGTGAGCAGAGCCACCGGTCCACGTTGACCGGGTCGCGGAGCGCACCGGCCTGGACCGGAGTCACCGCGCGCTGGACGTCCTGGACGGCCATCGCCGCGAACTCCACGTCCCCGAGCGCCGCGACCTGATCGGTCACCGGGAGCGAACTGGCAGGCTCGATGGCCTTGCTCGTCAGGTGGAGCCACCCGCACGCGCACGGATAAGTCTTCAGGTGATGAACGAACCTGCGAATCGTCCGTCCGGCTGCCGACACGGTGGCGAACTGCGTCTTCCACGGGGTGGGGCAGTTGCCCGCATGCGTTGTCATCTCGATCCGATCCACGGGGAAGATCAGCGGTGGTTGCCGACAGAGGCGCGGATGGCCTGGGCGGCCGCCTCGGCCGTCAGCCCCTCGCTCTCGCTCCAACTCGCGATGACGGTCCGTCGGTAGTCCGTCTCGCTCAGGCCCAGCGGCCCGTACATGGCCGGAGTGATCGGCCCGTCCGCCAGGTGGTCGGACAGCACCCGCAGCGCCTCCGAGAACTCCCCCGGGTGGTGGGCGGCGCGACGCGGCGTGATCACGCCGAGCTGGCGCCCCTTGGTGCGGATCGTCCGTCCCGCCACCCTCCGCTGCGCGCGGTCGAAGGCGTGCAGCACGGAGCAGGGCTGGTCCGGCGCGTAGGTCGCGGGCGGGTAGGAGTTCCACTCCTCGTCACTGAGCGCCGCGCCCTGGTGCAGGCCGCTCTCCTGGAGACGGCGGGCGGTCAGCTCCATGACCAGCTGGGTTCGGGTGAGTCGGGTACGGCGGGACATGGTTCCTCCTGAGTTGAACGGTTCGAATGTCCGCCGGGAGCCGCCCGGTCTGACATGAGAAAGATTACCACTAATAACGCATCGATGGGGTGGGTTACCCCTCCTCATGCGCTTCCGCGCGGGCGGCGTCCGAGAGTGCGGCGAGGATGCCGGCGAAACGGGCCGGGGTGCGGTCCGGCCACGGGGCGGTGCCGGCCAGCGCCGCATGGATGCACGCCTCCCACTCCCGGTAGAACTCCATCAGCAGGTCACTGACCTTCAGCGCGGCGTCGCGGTCGGCGAAGTCCACGCCAGTGGCCTCCAGCCAGGCCGCCACGGTGCGGGCGCGGGCCTTGGTGCCGCATCCGGTGGCCAGCGTGATGCGGTGACGGCCGGGAAGGCACACACTCCACGGGGCGGGTGCGTACCGTGCTGCGGGCCGGTGCAACACCAGGACGGCCGGGTCACCGGCCGCCGGGGCCGGAGCCTGGCCGGCGGCCGGGTGGCGCTTGAAGAGCTCGTCGACGTCGCCCAGGGCCGTGAACACCCCCGCGGAGCCGTTGGTCCGGGCGGCCGCGAGCACCGCGTGCGGGTCGTAGGTGCCGGGGGCGGTGAGCAGGACAACGGTGGGGTGGGTGAGATCGCCCACGGCGAGGGTGGGTCCGTCGGGGAGGACGAACGCGGTGGGGCGGCCGTCTGCCTGTACGGCAGCGACGGTGACGGGCTGGTAGTCGGCGCGGTCGCCCGCTGCGCCCTGGCCGAGTCGCCACGTCTCCAGAACGGCGAGCTGGCCGCGGACGGCCCGGGGCGGGTGCGCGCTGTCGGTGGCGCGGTTGCGGGTCCTGGTCATCGGCACTCCGATTCGGTGGGGTTGACGTGGTCGGCCTCGATCGGGGTCTCGATGACCGAGGTGTGGCGCAGGTAGGCGAACAGTGGGTCGGCCAGGTCCTCGTGCACCCTTGCGGCATGGGTGGTGCACATCGGCCACCGGGTGGTCCGGCGCTTGGCGTAGGTGATGGTGATGTGGGCGGCGGCGATGCGGCCACAGCCCCCGGGGCGGTTGGTGTAGCCGTAGGAGGCGCAGGTGAGGGGCATTCAGATCCTTCGCTCTGGAGAGCGGTTGGTGCCGTCTGCGGTGAGTGTGCGAGCGAAGGCGGCGATGGCGGCCGCGCACGCCTGAGCGTCACGGTGGGCGCCCAGGTGCCCGTCGCCGGTGTAGACCTCGGTGGTGTCACCCGGGTCGTGGTCGGGGTGGAAGACGGCGGTCCAGCGGTCGTGGTCGGCGGCGTCGTGGTCGGCGCAGGCGTCGTCGGTGGTGAGGATCTCGCCACCGGGGACCGTGACCGCCACCGCCGTGCAGTTGCCGCCGGTGGGGTCGATGGTGGCCGGGTGGCCGTGCGCCGACAGAGCAATGCAGAGGATCTGGCCGGCGTTCTCCTCGGGGGTGGTGCTCATAGTGGCGGCGGCTGTCGGGCTGGCGGGTGTGTGGTGGAGCCAGAACCCCTCGCCGGTCTCGTCCAGGACGCGGCGGCCCACGGCCCAGGCGGTGAGTCGGGAGACCTGGTCCCACGTCCAGGGCTCGCCGGTGCGGAAGTCCGGGTCCTCGGGGCCGGCGGTCAGCCACAGCTGGTCCACTGGGAACGCGGTGAACATCTCGCCGGCGATACGCCGGTCGATCCGGACGAAGACGTGGCCGTCGCCGGCCTCGACGGAGCGGCCGGGGTCGTTGCGGGCGGCGAAGACGGGGCAGGCGGTGCAGTCGGGGGCCTTCGTCGCGGCGACGCACGACCCGTAGGGCCCCCGCGCGCACAGCCGGGTGTCCCGGCGGCTGTCCGCCAAGGCGGCCCAGCTCCGTGGGCGCAGCGCGCACTGGGCGTCCGGGGTGGTCATGTGGGCGTTGAGTGAGAGACGGTTCCAGCCGCCCGCAGGGCGCACGGGCTCGGGACCGGGAAGGTGCAGTGGCATGACGGGTTCCGTTCCGGGAGTGGCCGGTTGTGGGGTCGGGCACGGCCGGCGTACCGGCGGCAGGTGGGCGGGCCGACCCCTTCGCGAGCGGGGCGGGCGGCGAACGGCTGGGCCGTGGGTTGGATCGGGCCGTTCCACGGGCGGGCCCAGTCCAGTTACGGCCCGGTCCAGTCGGGGCAGAGCGCCGTGGCGAGGAGGACGGCGTTCGTGGCGGCGTCGTCCAGTTCGCGCAAGACGTGCACCGGGTCGCGGTCCAGGAGCAGTCCGACGATCCGCTGGCCGTACTCGCAGCCTCGGTCGTAGTCGTCGCTGTCCTGGTTGGGGCCCTTGACCAGCCAGGCCCGCAGAGCGGTCTCGATGGCCTCCAGGTCGCGCTCCGCGCCGTCCCGGAGACGGTTCTCGGCGAAGGCCCGGCGGACGGCGGACGCCGCCCAGTTGACGCCCTGTTCGAAGCGACTGTGGACCACCTCCGGGCGGGCGAACTCGGCCAGCGCCGCCAGGACCATGTCGGCGGTGATCGACATGTGGCTCCGATCGGGTGGGTGCCCGCCTTTGGCGGACAGTGTGGGCTGGGCGGCCCGCGTGGTGCGGGCCGCCCAGGGGCCTCACAGGGAGGCGATCCAGGCGCGGCCGTCGTGGAGCAGGAAGGTGCTGTGGACCGGGCGGGTCCAGCCAGCGGTGTCGGCCTTGCGGTGGGCGATCTGCCACATCGCAGTGGCGATGCCGTGGCGGCGGTGTTCGCGCTCGACGCCGACCCACCAGACCATCCCGTCGTGGTGGTCCCACAGCAGGCGGCCGACCAGCCGTCCGTCGGCGGTCTCGGCGGTCACCGCGTAGACGCTGGCAGGGGCGAGTCCCTCGGTCAGGCGGCTGGGTGCGTGTTGGACGCTGCGGTAGACGATCTCCGGCACGGGACCCGTCGCCGCCAGGGTGAGGCGGTGCGGTGCGGCCATGGTGGACATGCTCATGCTCTCTCCTGCGGTTCGACTGCTCTCGGGTGCCACCCGACCGACAAAGAAAAGACTACCACGAATAAAGCATCACGCGGGGGTGTGAGCCCACCCCCACGCCCCGCGCTATCTGGCCTGGCTGCCCCAGCGGTCGGCCTCATGGCTCAGCTGGTGCTGGATGCTGTCGGCCGTGTGGAGATGTTCGAAGGCTGCGGCGGCACTGTGTGCGACCTGCCCCGCCAGGCTCAGGGAGCGCTCTGCGGTCCAACCTTCCTTGATGACGTCCAGGCGCTCCGCCGCCTGGTATGCCTCGTCGGCAGCAGCGCAGGCCTTGATGAACAGGGCCCGGGTGGCGTCGGCCGCCTCCCTGGCCTGGCGGGCGTGCTCCTGCAGGGCTGCCATGAGGTCGGCCGCCCGCTCCTCGCCCAGGGTCTTGCCGGCACCCTCCAGGGCGCGGCACCCGCCGCGCGTGACGGCAAGTCCGCCGCCTCCGCGATCCGGCGGGTCGGCTCGTAGTTCTTCTTCGCTTCCGTGAGCGCGTCGTAGGCCCGGGCCGCCGGCCGCTTGACCGTCGGCGCGGGGGCCTCGGCCTCGGTGACCATGCAGGCCATCTCGACGGCATGGGGCTCATTCCGGAGGTAGCGGTTGATGCCGCGGACGATCCACCAGGTGGAGCGGCCGTACGGCTCCATGCCGGTCTCGTCGCCGAACCTCTCCAGCTCGTATGCGGTGAAGTTGCTGTCACGGCCGAACGTCTCCACGCAGTGCGCCACGTTGCGCGCCCGCTGGGCGTTGGCCATGGTGACCGGGTAGTCCCGGCCGCTGAGGCGGTAGCCGACGATACGGCCGGTCGAAAGGTGCAGTACGCCCATGTCTCCTCCTCGGAGTGGTGGCTCTGGCTTCGGCGGACTGGCGCCGGGTCCGGCCCCGCGCGGGGCCGGACCCGGCGCTGCGGGCGGTCAGTCCTTGGCGGGTGCGGCGAACGGGTCGAAGCCGGGGAAGACGTCCAGCGGCCACAGGACGACCGCCTTGCGGGCGCCCTCCGGTGGGACGTGCCCGATCTTCCGCTCCGCCTTGCTCCCCTCGGATCCCGGCAGGCTGTAGGTCTCGCCGTCGGCGTACAGGGCGTCGTTCCAGCCGCTGACGGGTGCGAAGCGGTTGCCCTCGGCGTCGGCCGACAGGATCACGGGCGTGTCGGGACTGAGCTTCTCCTTCCGGATCAGGTGATCCAAGGTCGCGCGCAGGTCGCCGATGGTCAGGGGGCCTTCGGGGGTGCTCATGTGGTGCCTCCAGGCGGTTCGAATCCGGCCGGTAGCCATCCGGCCTGACAAGGAGAAGACTACCACAAAGTTAGCATTGACCGGGCGTTGGACACCCCCCGCTGCACCGGAACCCCGGCCCGGCCGAAGCCGTGTACGGCCGGGTACTGCTCCGCCAGGTACGCCCGCAACCCCGGCACCCACGCCACCCCCAACAGATGACCCCACACCGCCGCCGAGCAGCCCGGCGCCACGATGTCGGCATCCTGCTGCGCCACACTCGACCGGGACCCGACACCCGGATGGTCACCCGGAAGCTGCACCAACAGGGCGATCTCCCGCAGAGTGAACCGGCCACCGTGCTCGCCCACGTCCCAACTGCGGACCTTGGACGTCACCCCGGGGATCGGCTGCCCCGCCTTGAGGACGAACTTGTTGCCGCCGCTCGTCTTGCGGGCTCCCCGGGTGGTGACCTCCAGGCCCACCGGCCGCCCGAGCGCCTCGGGCGCCCCGGTGACGATCGGCTCCTCGGGGCGGATCGGCAGCGTCGGAATGCCCGACCGCGACGCGGTCAGAAACAGCCGCCGGCGGTGGGAGGGGCTGCCGTAGTCGGCCGCGTCCAGCACGGTCCACTCGGCGAACTGCCACCCCGCCAGCTCGAAGTCGCACCACACCTCCATCCGGATCTCCTCCGGCAGGTGAGCCGACTGCTCCACCGACACGAACTCCAGCTCGGCACCGGCCAACTGCAACCCGAGCGTCCAGATCGGGATTTCCAGCATCAGCTGGGCTGTCTTGGTGGTCATCCCCTCCAGGGACTCCCGTACCTCCGCCCACGACGCAATGGACGGCGCACGGTAGGTCATCGGCTGGCCCGGCATGCCGGTGGCCGGGATGTTGCCCGCAGCCTCCCGCACGTCGTCGAACGCCCCCGTCAGGATGCGCAGGTTCTCCGGCAGATGCCCGAGCCGCTTGCCCACCAGGGCCCAGTCGACGCACGGCGGGCTGAAGATCACCCCCGTGGTGTCCCGCAGCGCGATGTGGCCGGGGTCGAGATCCCGCACGTCGGCCTGAATCACCGTGCACCCGGCCGCCCGCGACGTCGCGCAGGCATCCGCGTTCATCTCCACGCACACCATGTCGACCTCGACGCCCAGCACCCGCCGGATACCGACGCACCAACCCCCGCACCCGGCGAAGAAGTTGATCACACGGATCGGATCACCAGGCATCCGCTTCCGCAACCACCGCGACGGCCATGGGCCGGCGAGCACCGCCCGCTCCTCGGCGCTGAGCGCCTCCCCCTCCGGCGGGGCCTCCGTCAGCTTCTCCAGGTACCCGCCGTGCTGCTCCGCATCACCCAACGCCTCGTCCCGGCCGCCCCCCGGGCCTGACAGGCCGCAGGCCCGGCACCCCCACGACCAACCCCCACCAGCCTCCCCGCGAAGGTGCACCTGGTGCCCGTGCTTGTTGAGCCAGTCGTCACCGTCGTCGTCGCCGGCCACGTACGACGTCACCACGTCGGCCGCGGCGGGCTGTGCGAGCGTGAAGGGCAGCTGATCCATGAAAGTCCCCTGCAGCAAGGTGCGGTCCGAAGCCGAACGGCGAGCAGCCCGAACGGCGGAAGAAAGATGGCCACGGATACGGCATCCGATCGCCTGGCGGACCCTGGCCGCTGCCTGCGCCACCAGCGGGACGCGTAGTGATGCGCCGACGGCCAGGCCCCGGCGCCCGCCAGACAGGCAGGCCCCGGGCACACGTCAGAAGAGGGTCGGCACCGCCTCGACCGCTGCGGCGGCCGGACGGCTCCGCAGCGCCGGAGCGGGGACCGGTTCCGGAGCTGTCCGAGGGGTGCGCTTCGTGAAGTCGCACACCACGATCTCGGTCGCGGGGGACACCCCGCGCCACTGGTCCAGGTGAACCGAGGTGTCGATGCTGCAGCCCATCTCAAGGCTCAGGCCGGTGTCCCGCTCGAACTGCTCGTACTCCGCGCTGCGTGCCACCTCGTAGTTCTGCTGGCCGCTGTAGCGGAAAGGGGCGGACTGCTGCGGGATCAGGAAGGTGCCCCACCGGCCCACTTCGGCGGCCACGGCCAGCGCGTGGTACTCGAACCGGCGGCTCGTCACTCCCGGCCCGTCGCCGCTGCGCTCGGTGAAGCCGTACGGCGGGTTGCTGATCACCATGTCGAACCGGCCCAGGTCCTCGGGCAGGTCGAAGATGTCGGCGCAGATCCACCGGGCCTCCGGGAGCACCTTGCGGCCCACCCTCACGTACTCCGGGTTGCGCTCGACACAGACCATCTCGCGGTCGGGGGCGCCCATGTCGTTGATGGACGCCCAGGCCAGGCGTCCGATCCCGGCACACAGGTCCAGGACCCTCTGAACCTCAGGCCCGGCCGCCTCCACGGACATGTCCACGGCCAGTCCGGGCGGAGTGAAGAACGCCCCGTCCAGGCCGTGGGCGGCATCCTCCGACGCCTGCCAGTTGTCCATCACGAACTCCCGCTCCGACCAGGTGAGTGGCCGGTCGAGGTCCACCAGGGCCTGAGCCTGACGGTGCAACTTGGCCATTTCCTTGGGCAGGTTCGACATGGTGGGGGTCCCTCCGTGTGGGGTGAGTGGTCCGAGTGCCTGCCGGGAGCCATCCGGCCTGACAAGAGAAATACTACCATGAATAATGCATCAATGGGGCGATGGCGACCCCTCGGGGCGGGCGGGGCGCCACGGGACGCCGACGTTCGGTTGACGCGGGGCCGTCAGGTCGTCCCGCGTGCCGCCGGGGCATGGCCGCGCGGCCCGCGCGGAATCACCTGGACGTCCAGTGGCAGCCCGTAGCGCCGGGCGAGGGCCGTGACCGCCTCCAGGTTCCCGGCCACCGGGTCCGGGGTGACGGGGTGGTCGAGATGGTCCGTGACCTCGTAGAGGCCGGAAGGGAAGTGGCCCAGGTAGCGCAGAGTGCCCTTGAGGCCGGGGTGCTCGGGGAAGTCGACGGAGCTCGTGCCGGCAGCGGGAGGACCGACCCGGCGCACCACGGCGGTGGTGCGGGGTCGCCTGGGGCCGCCGTTGGTGTCCGCGGCCTGCTCCTCCGCCGACTCGTCGTCGGAGTCCCGCGCCATGGCGGCTGCTGTGCTCACAGGGTCGGAGTGCGACGACGACTCGGTGAAGAGCGTGGGGACGGGGCCGGAGAGAAGGGGGGTCTGCATCAGTGTTCCTCGGGTTCGAGAGCGGCAGGCCGGCGGCGCGGCTGCGGGACCGGGGGTGGGGCCGGTCTCCCCCGGCGGACGGCGCGGGGGAGACCGGAACGTGCTGGCCGTGCCGGGTTCAGGCCGGCGGGCCGTCTGGCGGGACTGCGTCAGGGCGCCGGAGCAGCGCCAGGACCGCGCGGGCAAGGTGCAGTGGTACCCCGGTCAGCTTGAGATCGGCCGTGTCGGCGGACTGGCTCACGCGGACCGTGCCGCTGGCGTGGGCGCGCTGCGGGCGGTGGTACGGGTCGGGGTAGAACGATCCGGCGCTCTGCTCGCTGTCCCAGTCGTAGGTGTGCAGGGCGGGTAGTGCCTCGATCAGCGAGCGCATCGCCTCGATCCGGGCCAGGCGCAGGCGCTCCGCCGCGGCGACCTCGGCCAGCGCCCCGGGCATGGCCGCCGTGTACTCCGGCAGCAGCCGCCGGCGGATCTCCCGCGCGATGTCGCCCAGCGGCCGGCCGATCGAGACACCGATCTCGAAGGTCCGTCTGCCCGACCAGCCCCGGGGTGTCACACCGCGGACGGTCAGCCGGCCCCGGGCGGCCTCGGTCGACTGCCGGTGCTCCAGCCGCAACACAAGGCCGGTCGGGTGGTACAGGGTGACGGCCCCGTAGACCCATCGCTGCACCTGGTGCCACCACCCCGTCTCCGTGGTGGGATCGGTGTCGAGCGCGGCCGCCAGATCCCGCCCCAGGGCGTCGAAGCGACTGTGGAGTTCGGCCTCCTCAGCCTCGGTCATCTGGTCTCGCTTCCGTGATCGGGGGTGGGTGGCCGGGCGGCGAACCGTCCGGCCACCCGGGGTGCTACGCGCGCGGCCGCGGCGGCACGGACACGGCCTCGCCCACCGGCCGGGTTGCCCCGGCGGACTTCAATGCCTCGCGGTATGCCTCCAGCCGGGACCGGTCCCCGGCCGTCAGCTTGTTCTCACCCAGGCGGCGCAGCGCGAATCCACCGTCGCGGTCGGCAACGTGCCGCACGCTCGGCAGGCGCTCGGCGGCCCGCCGGGCGTCCTCCATCCGCTCGCCCACGGTGCGGCCGAGCACCTGGTCGTGCTTGTCGAGGATCAGCCAGGCGTCGGACGGCCCGCCGTTACGCTCGCCCTCCGCGATCCGGGGGTCCGGGGGCATGATCTCCAGTCGCTGCGGATCGGCGACGGTGACCTCCCAGACGTTCTGCGCGGGGTCCGCCACCGCCACTCGGGGGTGGCCGGTGGCCTCGTCCCAGTCGGTCACCATGGCGGGCACGCGGCCCTGCTCGGTGCCGTGGAGCCAGGCCACCGCGCCGGACTCGATCGTGACGCCGTTGCGGTCCAGTACGGGCGGGTTGGGGGTCTCGTTGGTGTCCGTGGTCACGGTTCATCTCCTCTGGTGAAGACGGTTCGACGTCACCCGATAGCCAACCGGGCTGACATGGAAAATACTACCTCAAATAAAGCATTTGCGGTGGGTTTTCGGCCCCACTCCCCCATGGTGGTGGGCTGTTGGCGGTCAGCTGGAGGCGTAGCCGAAGAACAGCCAGCCGCGGTGTTCCAGCGGTCCGCCGTTGAGCGGGACGGTGAGGGACCCCTTTCGGATCCGCCCAGTGCGCGGACAGGTCTCGTAGACGCCCGTGATGCCGTACGCGACGTCCTCGCCGGGCAGCAGCCTCCCCTCCTGGGCGAGAACGGCGGCCGCCGCCTCGGCCGTCGTCCTGTAGCTGGCGGCGGTGAAAGGGATGGTCACCGTGACCTGGCGCTCACCGGTCAGGACCGGGATGGCGCCGGCGGGACCGTGCTTGTCCTGCAACGGGTGGTCGTGGTCGGACATGATCTGATTAGCCAGGGCCTCGGCCTCGTCCATGGTCAGAGGCGCGTCGCTGACGACCTTGTACCCGTCCTTCTCGGCGATGGTGCCGGTGTAGCCCCCGTGGCCGTACTCGTACTGCGCCTGCTCGACCGCGTCGCGGAAGGCTTGCGAGGCGTCGGTGCCGGTCTGGTAGGTGGTGAAGTCGTAGGCTCCCATGAGCCCTCCCTGATCGCTGTGTGGTGGATGCGGTGGGGCGGACGGGCGCCGCCCGGGGTCAGCGGCGGCGCCCGGCCCGGGGGTCAGAGCCCGGCGTCCGCCGTCCGGGGGTCGGCTCGGGTGAAGTCGAGCGGTCCGCACGGCCAGACGGCGGCCACGCCCTGGCCGCGCAGCAGCTCGGCCAGATCGGGATCGGGCGCGCTGGGCAGCAGCAGCGCACCGCGCGGGCCCGTCTCGAAGTAGCGGGCCTGGTCCCGGAGTTTGCCCAGCGCCTCCCACACGCCCGGCCGCGCGCAGCTGGCCAGCGGCACCACCAGCTCGTTCCTGGTGAGGTTGAGCAGCTCCACGTACAGCGGCGTGACGCTGTGGCCGGTGGTGATCCGGTAGTGCGCCATCGAGGCGAACTCCGTCCAACGCAGGAACGCCGCGTACCGGATCATCAGGTTCCCGGCCGCCTGCCGGGAGGGGATTTCGGCTTCCCGGGAGAGGTGGTCGGCGAGCGCCGCCGCGCTGATCGCGGTTACCGTGCGTTCCAGACGGGCGGGGGCCGCCGCCGGGAGGCCGCGCGGCGGCTCGCCCAGGGGGAGGAGCTGGAAGACCAGCGCTCGCCGCACCTCCAGCGGTCGGCGCGGATCGCCCGGGGCCTCCGCCCACACGAACGGCTGGTCGCCGTCGATCCGGCACTCGCCCAGGTACTCGACCGTGCCGGTCGGGCCTGTCTGGGGCTGGCGGAACAGCCGCAGTGCGCGCCCCTCCGTCATGTGCCTGAGGACCGACTTGTTGCCCTGGGTGAGCCTCTGGTCGGTGCCGTCGGCGCCCTCGCCGCTGAAGTGGACGTGCTGGCCGGTCCAGCCGTCGAACCGACTGCCCGCTGTGCCGGTGGTGAACAGCAGGACGTTCGGACTGGACTTCGAGGGGCTGATCCGGGGGTGGATGCGGCCGCCGAAGCGGTGGTGCAGGTTGGCGCGGCTCACATGGGTGCCGGGGGCGAGATCCCAGTCCATCCGGACGTCTCCTTGCAGGGGTGAGGTGATGAGGCCGGGCCCGTGGGCCTCAAGCCGGTGTCCGGCGAACACCCGAACTGACATGAAAAAGAATACCATGAACTACGCATCATTGGGATGGGGTGCTGAACGTGAGCTGCTTCGGCGCCTCCAGGGCTTCCACGACCCGGTCACGCCAGAGCAGCGCATACCGCCGGCAGGTCCGGCAGTCCGCCGCCCGGTGGGTGCACTCCGGCAGCCGCACCCGGCGCCGCCGGGCCCCGTACGACCAGGCGTAGCTGTCCGCGCTGGCCAGATGGTGCCCGTACGCCCGCAGGCCTGAGAGCTTCAGGCCGAAGCCGTGCAGGGCCAGGCCCCGGCCGGCCAGCTCAGCCAGGATGTGCCCGGCCTCCTTCGTGCCCTGGCGCCGACACACCGATCCGACGCCGACCAGAGGCAGCGCCGCCAGGTCGACCCCGGCCGCCTTGTACATCGCGCAGTGATCCAGGTACTCCCCGACCCGCTGCCCCTGCAGCACGGGCATCCACGGCGCCGCAGGGAACTGCTCCACCAGGTACACGTAGGAGTCGACGGTGAACGCCTGGTGCTGCGCCACGGTGAAGCCGGTGCGCGCGGTGATCTGCGGTTCGGTCATGAAGTCCTGGCAGCTGGCGAACACCGGCGGCGCGCCGAAGCGGTCCATCAGCCGGTAGACCATGCCGCCCCACTCGTCCGGGCCGAGAAGGTAGTCACCGTGCTTGCTGACCTGGCTGAAGCCGGCCGAGTCCAGCGCGTACCGGCACCGCGCCATGGGGGAGCGCGGGCCGCCCACCTGGCGGTTCATCAGGGCGTTCGCGGAGATCATTAGCGGTACGTGGGAGTCCTGCGCCCAGTGCGGCGGCCCGCCGAGGTAGAACACGGTGCGCCGTGCGGTCCCTCGCTCGCGGCGGCCGGCCGGGAAGCCTCCCGCCCCATGCTGGCTGGGTTGCCGCGCCGGGCCGTGAGTCGGCCGCGGGCCCCCGGGTCAGGTGGATGGTCATGAGCTCGCTCTCCGTGGGGCGGGACGTGGGGTGGCACTGCGCGGCCCGGGCGCGGCGCTGCTCTCGCCCCGCCCGGGTCCGCTACGCAGCGGCGAGTGCGAGCCGCCCGGCCCGCTCGGCCGCCCGGGCCCGCTTCTTCTCCTCCGTTCGCCGCTGGAGCTCGCCGAAGGAAGCCGTGCCCTTCATGGCGGGGTAGCGGTTGGCGGGAATGCCGACCTTCGGCGAGCCGAGCACCGCCAGCAGATCTGAGTCGCTCTGGTCGCTGTAGCCCGCCGCTTCCAACGCCTCGACCGTGGGGAACACGTCGGCGTGCCGGTCCCTCCCGCGGTCGATCAGCCGGTCCTCGGTGCCGCCCAGACTGAAGCACCACAGGAAGTTCGGCGGGCAGTTGGGAAGCACCAGCCGTCGGAACCGCTCGATCGCCTTGGTGTAGCAGTAGAACCTCACATGCGGGGCGCTGCGGGCGATGCGAAGCCAACTGAGTACGTACTGGTCCGACCAGAAGTCGCCGGCGTCATGGACCCGGACCCACACGTTGCCGCCCCGGAAGGCGCGGCCCTTGAGCTCAGCCTTCATGCGGCGCTCCCACTCCTCCGGCTCGCTGAGCACCAACTCCAGGTTGAGCAGGTGCCGGGCCCGCACGCCGGGAAAGCGCTTGTACGAGCTGGCCCGGCCGAACGCGTAGCAGCTGCGACCACACACGCCCGCCTCGGGGCAGGTGTTGAAGTGCTCGCCGCTGGTCAGGCGTACCCACCACGCGGGGACTGTCCAGGTGAAGACCCGGGGCGCGGTCGTGGCGGACTCGTTCGTCTCGTTGTCGGTTCCCTCGGGGCTGCGGCAGACATCGGTGTTGTTCCGTGACAGGAGTTTGGCGGGCCAGTCGCTGCGGGATGGCTCCACGTCCAGGCCGGGGATGGGCAGGGTGTCCACAGATCACTTCCGGGGTTGGGGGTCCGGGGGTGCGGGCCGGGGCGGCGCAGCAGCGTGCTCGGCCGCAGCCGGGTCGGCTCGGGGTGCTCGCGTCTCGCCGTGCGGCGGCATGGGGTTGGGTGTGGGGCCGAGGGCGCCGGGCCGCCGCGTTGGCGGCCCGGCGACCGGCTCAGTAGACGCGGAAGCCGCCGCGCTCCTTCGCCTTGCCCAGCCACTCGATCCACTCGGGGAACCAGTCGTTCTCCCCGACGGCCGCCGCGCGCTTCTTCTCGTCGACGGTCTCCCACTTGGCGAGCGCGGCCCCGATTTGGGCCGGGGTCACCAGCCAGCCGTCATTGCTGCACAGCTTGTGCCAGGGGATGCCCGTGACGGGCTGCGGCTCCGCGTCCGTGACCGCATCCTGCGCCCGCCGGAACCGCTCGCGCGCCACGGCCAGCGGGTCCTCCTGGCCCGTGGCGGCGCCCTCCTTGTCGTCCAGGCTGTCCGTGAGGTCGTCCATGTCCTCCTCGGTCAGGCCGAAGTCGCCGGGGCGCGGCCACTCGGGGTGGTCCTGGTCGGTGAGCATCCCGAACTGCTCCATCGCCGCGCGGGCCTCCCTCATGCCCCAGATGTTCAGGCGGAAGTAGTGCGGCGTCGCCTCGTCGTAGGCGTCCCAGACTTCCTCCCACGCCTTCTCGGCGGCGGCGCGCTCCGGCTCGGGCACGTTGCGCGGGTGGACCGCCGCGTTGATGGCGGCCCGCGCCTTCGTCAGCGCGGCCTCCTCCTCGGCGGTCAGGTCGTCGGCGAACGTCATGTCGTAGCCCATGGGTGCTCCTCGTGTAGCGGTCCGAGTCGGACCGGGGGCCACCCGGCCTGACAAAGGAAAGACTACCATAGATTTTGCATCAATGGGGGTGTTGAAGCACCTCCCGGTACTCCTCCGTCAGCGCCCCGCCGCCGTCCGCGAACCGCTCCGCCGCCCACGTCGCCCACCGCACGGCGTGCTCCGCGCTGCTCCGGTCGTACCGCCTCGACCAGAACTCCGGATGATCCGGGTCGGACACCACCCGCACCAACTCCTCGGCCAGACCGGCGATCTCCCTCATGTCCGCCGCCGGATCCACGCTGCACCCGTCCTCCACGGATGCCAGCAGCTCAAGGGCCCGCCGCGAGTACCCCGTGCAGCCGTCGACCTTGCCCAGGCAGGACAGCTCGTCGCTGACATTGAGCAGACGGCGCTCCGAGTACTCCTTGGGCTGCAGCACCCGGAACGGCGCCGGCGGCAGCTCTGCCAGAGCGGACGCGGACGGCCTGACGAACCGGCCCAGGCGATCGGCAAACAGCACCAGTCCCTCCCAGGGCCGGTCAACGTCGGCCGGCTCCAGCCGGAACGACACCCGCCCGCCCGGGTGCTCCTCGCGCCGGGTCACACGCCACGGACGGCCCCACGCTGCGCCGCTCTCCGGCCCGGCCAGCCGCACGACGTCCAGCGCCTCGAATCCCTCGCCCTCCGCCGCGGCGACCCACCCCGCCGGCGCTTCCGCCCTCCGGCGCTGCTCGGCCGCCTTGGCCGTCCGGGCGTCGACCACCTGGACAATGGCGTCTGCCGCCTCCCAGCGGGTACCCCAGAGGGTGCGCTCCTTCTCGCCCTCCATCTGGCCGAACCAGTCACGGCCGCCGCGGCCGCGCCACACCCGGCCGGCGTGCTTGCCGTCGACGGCCACCGGCTGACGGCCGTCCGTGCCGGGCCGGCCGATTCGGGTACGCGCCTGGCGGGCCGCCAGCTGCAAGCGCTCGGCGGCGGCCCGCTCGGCCTTCTCGCGCCGGTGGCGGCGCTGGGTCTGCTCGCGGGTGAGGGAACCCCGGCGGTTCCCGATCTCGCTGAGCACCGGCATGCCGATGCGGCGGCCGGCGGCGTTCTCGCCCCGCTGGTAGTCGTCCAGCGCCTGGAGCTCGGCGGCCAGGGCGTCGTCGTCCATCCGGGCCGGGGCTGCCTCAGCGATCGGCGGCCCCGGACGGTCATCCTGTACGGCGCTGCTCACTGGGTGTCCTCCTGCTGCGGGTAGGCGGCCGTCTCGCCGGTGACCGTCGCCTGGTAGCCGCCGCTGCTCAGAGCGCGCTCGACCAGCTCGATGACGCCGACGCCCTCGGCGGCGCTGTCCAGGTTCAACACGGTCACATCGAGGTGAATGAAGTGAGAGCTCATGAAGTCTCCTTGATTCGCTGGTAGTTGGTGTCCGGCCCGCGCGTGGCAGGTTCGCGGGCCGGGTGGTCCTGACTGATCAGTCCTCGTCGGTCGCGCACCTGCTCAGCGCGTAGCACCACAGCCACGACGAGCCGTCGACGTACATGCGCGGGAAAGCGATCGGGTGCTGACCCGGCTCCTCCATGTACCGGAGCTGGTCCACGGGCATGCCGGGCATCTGCACCTCGGTCGAGCGCCCGCCGGGCAGCTCCAGCAGGAAGGCGTACCGGCCTTCCCCGTAGTCGAGACCGGGGGCGGCGGCGAAGCCGGCCGCGACGGTCCCGGCCTGCGCCAGGTCCTCGACGAAGCGGGCCATGTTCTCGGCGGCGGCGGCCCGGGTGAACTCGGGGAGTGGCCCGGTGCCGGGGTTGATGGTGATGGGCATGGAGCTCCATGGGGTTTGAGGGTTCGGCAGTGGCATCAGGTCGCCGTGGTAGTGGTCGTTGAGGGCCTTGTTGCCGGTGTCGATGAGGTGGTCGAGCAGTTCGGCGGGGAGCGGCGCGGCGGTCACGGGGGTCCTTGTCCGGGTTCGCGGTCGTGGTCTGGACGCGGTGGCCTGCCGCCGGGACGGCCCGGCGGCAGGCCGGGATCAGGCCCGGTAGCCGGTGACCTTCCAGGCGGAGCGAAGGGCCGTCTTGAGCGGGTCGGCCGCGCCGAACCACTCGCCGTGGCTGGCGTGCCACACGGCCTGGTTCAGCAGGCCGACCAGCCACTGCGCGGCGCGTTCTTCCTCGCTCGGCAGGCTGATGCACGTCGGCGGCAGGCTGCGCCACACCACCATGATCTTCCCGGCCGGGCTCTCGGGGGCCGGACCCTGGCCGTTCGGCCACGGTGCGGGGACCGGTTCGGTACCGGCCTTCCGGAGACGGGCCCCGGACCCGGCGACGGCGACGTCGAGGATCTCGGCCACGGCCTCGATCGCGACGGGGAACAGGCGGCGGTACTCGGCCTCACGGTCGCACCAGGGCCACAGGTCGCGGGGAGTCTGCATGATCGGTCGTCCTCTCGTTCCGGCGGTTCGAATGTCACCCGAGAGCCACCCGGCCGACATGTAGAATACTACCACGGATAATGCATTCATGGGGCGGTCTTCGCTCTCTGGGTCGAGCGGCCCGGCGGTTTCCGTGGTGGGGCGCGGGGTGGCGATGTGCTCGCCGCCCCGCAGTGCGTCACGTCCTGGTGAAGACCTTGCCGTCCGCGCCGATCCCGTGATCGTCGCCCTCGTCGTCGCCCTCGGCGTGCAGCTCCAGGAGCTGGTCCGCGACGCCGGGGTATCCGAACTCGCTGAAGAAGGCGCCGAATATCACGGCCTCGTTGCAGGTGAGCGCGGTTGCGTTGTCACACAGCATCTCGCTGGTGTGCTCGGCGATGTCCCGTGTGGCGGCCACCATGCCCGGGGTCAGTGGCCTGTGCTCGTCGTGTCCGCAGTGCGGGCAGCGAAGCGGCTCTGTCGGGCTGTCGGCGAGTGCGATGCCCGAGCAGTTCGTGCAGAAAACGGCGCTAGCAGCCAATGGCCACGCACCTTTCGTGATTGGCGATTGTCGTGGCGGGGTGAAGTGAAACAGTCCGCCGGGAGAACTTCCCTGACACGACAAAGAATACCACGGATTACGCATCCATGAGTGGGGTTCACCGCCGGAACCCCACCCGCCGACCCCCGGCTACGCCCCGGCCGCCTCGACCCGACCGGCGCCGCCGACCAACTCACCCGGCAGCGTGACGGCACCTTCCACCGTCTCGGCCGCCATCACCGACAAGACGTCCCGCACGGTCGGCTTGACCTTCCCGCCCCGCGGCCCCGACCGGCCGTCGGCCCACCGGGCCCGGCTGTGGTGCTGGCTGACGCTGTACTGGCGTCCCGCCTCCAGCCACAGCAGCTCGAACAGCCACCGGCCCCGGCCGGTGGTCCCCTCGATCCGCACGATCAGCATCCGGCCGTCCGTGCCGGTGCGGCACGTCATCCGCCACCCGCCCCGGGCCGCCGCCGCCCACAGCTCGCCGACGGACCGCGGCACCGGATGCACCGGCTCCCACCGACCGCCCTCGGCCACCGGGGCCAGGGTCCCGGCCGCCGCCCGCTCCCGCGCCGTCAGACGGGCCCGGACCGCTCTCCGCTCGGCCTCCTCCCGCGCCGCCCGCTCCTGCTCCTGGGCCAGCTCGGCCGCCCGCCGCTCCCGCCGCTGCGCGTCCTCGACGATCTGGCGCGCGACGTCCACAGCGGCCTCCTCGGCTGTCGCCGGGTGCAGCTGCTCCACCGGCACCGCCCGCGCCACCTGGCCGACGGGACCGCTCACCCGGAACCGGCCCCGGCCCCGGCCCACGTAGGCCTCCACCCGGGTCGCGTACCAGTCCGCCCCGGCCTCCTCGGCCCCCGGCTCCACCCACACCTCGGCGCCCCGGGCGTACCGACCGCGCCCGTCCTCCGGGCGGCCGGCCGCCTCGGCGCCGAGCCGCGCCAGCGCGTCACGCCGGGCCCACTCGGCCGACTCCTCGTCCTCCCCGGCCTCCCGGGCCGCCTCGTACACCTTCGCCGCAGCCGCGTACCGGGCGGCCTCCTCGGCCTTCAGCGCATCCCGGGCCGCCGTGTGCCCGTCCCGCCGGACCCGCAACGCGTGGTCGACCAGCAGCAGCCGGCGCAGTTCCCCGACCTCCTCCAGGACCTCGGCCTTCTCCCACTCCTCCAGCACCGCGAAGTTCTGAAGCAAGTCCAGGGACAACCACGCGTTCCACCGGTGGCCGGCCAGCGCCGACCACACCCGCACCGCCACCTGGTGCCCCTCGTCGATCCGCCGCCGGGCCGTCGGCGCGTACAGCGCCTGCCCGCGCCTCGACTCCTCCTCCAGCGTCCTCGCCCGCTCCTGCTGCGCCTGGTCCCCGGCGGTGCGCAGTGCCGCGGCGGCGGCTAGGCCGAGCGCGTACACGGCCCGGTTGGTGTCCTCCTCCAGTGCCGCGTACGCGCCGAGCTCGGCGCGCGGGTTGCCGCCCGGCCGGAAGGCGTCCCACCCCTGCAGGAATGTCCGCCCCGGCCGGCTGTTCTCGGCCCACCACCGGGCGAAGTTTCGGGCGGGCACCTCGTACGCCTCGATGACCGCCAGAGCGAACTCCTCCGGGCCGCCGTCGGGGTGCTGCGCCCGCCACTTGACCTCCTCGGCGTCGTCCGCGGCCTGCTGCGCGGCGACGTAGGGTACGCACTCGGCTTCGGCTTCTGCGCCCAGCGCGATCGCCCGGGCCCTCTGGGCGGCCATCGCGCAGACCTCGGCCAGCACCCGGGCGTTTTCGGCCAGCTCGAACGCCTGGCGGGCGCCTGCCGACCGGGCCTCGGCGGACAGTGTCCGAGCGGCCCGCGCCGCATCGTCGGCACGGCCCAGCTCCTCGCCGACGGCCGCCAGAGCGTGCGCCGCCCACGCCAGGCCGGCGTCCTGCTGCTCCTGGAGCCGACTGTGGATCTGCCGCACTGCGGACGTCTCCCGGGCGGCTGCTGCGGCCTGCTCACTGGCGTCGTGCTGCCACCACAGGGTCTCGCGGCCATGGTGGGTGAGGTCGGCCTCCTCACGGGCCGGGGCGATCATGTCCGATGCGAACCGGCCCAGCAGATGGCCCACGTCCCGCCAGCCGAACGGGTCGGCGATCGGCCGGCCGTCCTTGCGCAGGCTTCCGTACCGCCAGCGCAGCACGTTCGTCTTGTCCGCCTCCCACAGGCAGAAGATTTCGACGGCCCGCGACCCGCGGCCTTCCTTGACGACGGCCTCCAAGATGACACCCACGCTCGTCGGGGTCGGCTCGGTGGTGACCTTCCAGCCGCCGCCGGCGGCCCGTTCGGCCAGCCGGACGGCGTTGCGGGGGAGCGGTTGCCGGGTGGTCGGTGTGTCGTTCGAGGTGTTCACGCTGGGGTGCCTCTCTGTGGCGGTGAAGTGCGGTTCGATGGCCGAGCGGGAGCCGCCCGCCGGCCGAGTCACCTGGCATGCCGGGTGGTGGTCGTTGTGGTGCTGGTCAGCCGTCGGTGCAGTGGCGGGTGGACGGCCGGGCACGGGAGGCGAGTCGGTGGGCGGATGCCCGGTCGCACGTCGTGCCCGGCCGGTCCGGATCCCGCAGCGTGGCCCGGGTGCCTCTCCGTCAAACGGGGGAGGCGGGCCCGGCCCTGGTCCTGGTGCGAACCGGCGATGCCGCGGGACGGTCTGGGCGGGACGGGGGCGGCGCGATGCGCTGCTGTCCTCGGTCCTCGGGAGTCTGCACCGCGAGATGGGGAGGGGGACCGGGTGCGGTTGCCCCCGGCCCCCGGTGCTCAGGTGAGGCGGTTGCGATTGGCGGAGAAGTGGAGCACGGCGGGGCGGGCCGTTCCGGGATGGGCCGTCTGGAAGTCGGCCATGGCCCGCTCGTAGAGCTCCTGATGGGTGGGGAGTTCGGTGTATCCGCTGATGAACGGGTCGTCGTTCTCCCGGTACTCGACAGCTACGACCTCGGACAGGGTGATCGGCGAGCCCTCCGGGCCCACCGCCGTAAGGAGGAGATGGAACTGGGCGGTCGGGGGGGCCTGCTCGATGGTCCAGCCGTCCAAGCTCATGGCGTACTCCCTTGCTGTAGCGGTTCAGGCTTCCGGATCTCACCCGGACTGACACGAGAAAGAATACTACGGAAAAGGAAATCTGTCGAGGGGTCAGCTTCGGCAGCGCGGGCCCGGCCGGGCGAGGCGGCTGCCGGCGAACAGGGCGCCCGGCCCTGCTCCGGCCCTGACCGCCCGCTCGACGGGGGCGTCAGGGCCGGAGTAAGCCCGTCAGACCGAGTCGGGGCCGTAGAGCGCCCGCCACACCTCCTCCTCGGCCGCACAGAACCCGTTGCTGTCCAGCTGGTGCCCACACCGGCACCGGCGGTCGCTGCTGTAGCGGCAGCGGCACGGGCTGATGTCGGCGACGGGAAAGAGCCGACTCCGCAGATCGAACCCGAACATGTCGTCGTAGGACCGGCGCGAGATGAACTCCTCCACGGTTCCCCGCCATGCCTGCCCGGCGAAGTACTCGCGCGGGTCGTCCCCGAACGCCACGTACAGGTCGTGCCACCACCCCTCGTCCGTCGCGCACCACTTGGCGGGGGTCGCCCGCCATAGCGCGGCATTGGACACCAGCCGCCCACCGGGCACCCGCGTCACCAGGGCTTCACCGTCCACGGTCGGACGGATCTCGAACCCACCGTCCCCCTTCGGCATGACGCGAAAGACGTTGTCCCACGTGGTGAGGACCTCTGAACTCTGCACAGCTGACCTCCAGTTGCAGTGGATCGTGCGTGGCCCGGGCGGCCTCTCGCGGTCACGCCCGGGGCTCGGTGGTGGGGCGGGCCGCTCCGGCCCACCCCACGTGGCGCTAGTCCTCGTCCGGGAACATGATCGTCATCACCGGCTCGCCGTCGTCCCCGGGCCCGGCCGCGATGGTCAGACGCACCTCCCGCTGAATGCCCGGGGACTCGACCTTGTGGAAGGCGAACCGGAAGGGCACCGCCAGCGCCCCGCCGTCCCCTCGCCGGGCCGCCGCCGCGATGGTCGTGTGCGCCGTCCACAGCAGCTCATTGAGCCGCCCGGCTTCCATCACCTCGTCCCCGCCCCATGCCACGCACCGACCGTGCACGGTCCCCGTCACGGCCACCGGCCACCGGAAACCGGCCCTGCGCTGCGCCTCGGCGGGCACCTGGACCAGGACGCCGTCGGCGATCGCCTCGGCGCGGGAGTAGGTGTGGATCGGTTCTCCGAAGAGCGCGATCATCGAATCGGTCGTGGTCTCGCTGGTCATGTGACCCTCTCGCTGCGGTTCGAAGCCCGCCGGAAGCCATCCGGCCTGACAAAAGAAATACTACCACAGATAAGACATGTAAGGGTGTGTGGAAGGCCTCTCTCCTGGCGTCGACCGGGGCCCGGGCCCCATGCCCTGCGGGCCGGTCAGCCGGGGATCCGCCAGGCCTGGGTGAGGATCGCCCGCAGGTCCTCGGCCATCTTGTCCGCCTCGCTACCGTGAACGCGTTCGTAGTCCTCGACGACTCGGGGCTCCGTGTCGAGCGGCAGGGTGTCCCCGGCCGGCAGCCGGGCGAGAAGCCGCATCGCCAGGCAGGCGGCGGCCGGTCCCAGCGGCCCCTGGACACTTCCCGCCGACACGGAGGCCAGCAGCTCGGCATCGGTGGCCGGCCTCGTGTCCTGCCCCGTTGCGACGCGCTCCAGCAGCTCCCGCACGTGCGCCCGGTACAGCCGCGGCGCCGACTCCAGCGGTTCCGTGTGCTGCATCAGGAGAAAGGCGTTCCAGATCGCCCCTTGCTCCTTCTCGCCATGGCGCTCGCGCGCCGCCGCGATCTCCTCTTCGACCATCTCCCAGGCTCCGATGGCTGTTGCCGTTTGCTGTGCCAGGGCCCCGACAGCCTGAGTGAACCAGGTGGGGACGGACAGAGTGCTGTTCAGGGGGTACTCCCAGGGGTTGAATCGCACTCCGGCGGGCGGTCCCGCCGGAGGGGTTACGTGTGGGGTGGGGTCGTCAGCGGTCTTCGGCGTTGCGCCACGGGCGCTCGTCAAGCCGCTTGGTCGCGCGGCGGCGCTGCCGGCGGATTCGGGCGCGCTTCTGGCCGTGCTGGCGGGGGCCGGGGCGGCCCTCGTCGGGCCAGCCCGGTGCGCGGCGGTAGTTCAGGACGGACAAGTGGCCTCCACCGGTTGGGTGGCTCCCCGCATCGGTTCAGTCGGGGCTACGGTGTCCGGCCGTCCCCGTGGACCGGCTCGTGGGTGAGGGGCGGCTGGTGGTTGCCGTGGTCCGCGTCCTGGCTGTGGAAGTTCCCCGCCGGGCCGAACTACCCCTGGTCGGCACAGAGTTCGCGAATCTTGGCGGCGGTTCGGGCGCCGACCTCGGACAGGGTCTCGTCCTCGTCCTCGTCGTGCACGTACACCTCGCCGGTCTCGCATGCGTCCCCGGCGGTCATGTGCAGCAGCAAGTGGACGTCGGGATCGGCGCTGTGAGCGGGCTCGAATGCCGCGCGGGTGCCGTCGGCGTGGTGGAGTGTCGGGAAGTTGCCCCGGTCGCTGTGGTGCCAGGAGGGGCCGAGAAGGTGGGCGACGTGGGCGGCCAGGTCGCCGAGTCCGAAGTCGGTGGCGGTGAGGTCGAGCGTGGGGGGCTGGGGCGCGATCACGGGGCTTCTCCTGGGGGTGCGGTTCGACGGGCCGCCGGGGGCCACTCGGGCTGACATGGAAAAGGCATTTCCTGGGGTGCGTGCCTGCCCGCAATGCTCAGAGTCGGGCCGCTGCGCGCTCCAGGATCCGCCAGACCGCGAACGGGTCTCCGGCCGCGCTGTACGGCCGGACCTGTGCCGTCCCGCCGAACCGTCGGGCCACCAGGGCGGCAGCATCAACCAGCTCACGCTCATTCGGTCGGGTCGGTGCGGCCGGCAGGCACGGCAGCAGCAGCGACCACTGGCCGTCCGGCTTCCGCTCGGGCCGGAACCCCCACTCCTCCTCGAACTTCGCCCAGCGGGCCGCGGCTGCGGCCGCCGGGTGACCGGCCAGTGGCGCCCGGTCGACCCGGGTGCCCGGCGCGCGGCGCAGCTCGGTGATCCGGGCCGGCTCGTCCCACAGGAACTCCGGCGGCTCGGCATCCGGCGGCCCGGTCGCGGTCCACACCTCCGGCCCGCCCGGGGAACCGGCGACGCGCAGCGGCAGCTGCACGCCGGCGACGACCATGGTCGTCGCCTCGGGGGTGCGCCGTATCCAGGCCTGGCCGGCGCGGCAGGCCTCGAAGTCCGGGCCCGGACTCCAGCTCGGCGCCTGGCGGAAGGCGTCTGCGGGGAAGGTGATCCGGACCGCGACCGCGCCGGCGTCCGTGTGGCCGCCGGCGGGGTCCCAGGTCCGGAGTACGGCGGACTGGATGTTCTTCTGAAGAGTGCGCTTCATGGCGTTCTCGCTCTCGTTGATCCCATGGGGATTGTGTGGTGGAGGGGCTGAGTGCCCGGGGGAGTCCGGACTGCCCCGGGGTGGTGAATCGCCGTGGGGTCTGCGTGGCGGTTGCGGTGGACCGCCCTGCCGCCGGCCGAGTGGGATGGCCGGCCGGCACGGCTAGCGGCCCTTGAGCCAGCCCATGCTGTGCGGGATGTGCCGCTGGATGGGCCGTGTGGCGCTCATCAGGTCGAGGGCGTAGGTGGTGCCGCCCGTGAACGGCTCGCCTTCCCACTGGACGGCCGCGTCGTAGCGGTTGCGGATGGCGATCGAACCGCGCTGCCCGGATCGGGAGCCGGCGGTGGCCCAGAACTCGGCGCCGGTGTCGAATGCCTCGTGTGGGGCGCGTCCCAGGTCCCGGACCTCGGCCCACAGTCCGTCGAACGCGGACTGCTCGCGGGTGCTGGTGAGGATGCGCTGGCGGATCTGCTCGGCGACGGTGCGCTCGGCGATGTTTTCGACGGCCAGGCGCATGTTCCGGCTGGCACACCAGCCGCCGTAGGCGACCTGGTAGCGGGGGAACTTCACCTCCCAGGCGTCGGCGGTGGGTTCCTCGCAGGTGAGGCGCACGTAGCCCAGGTGGGCGGCCTGGTCGTAGTGGTTGTCCCACCAGAAGGTGGTCGGGTTCATGCGAAGTACGCGGGACATGGCGGCCTCTCTCGGCTCGGGGGCGGTTCGGGACTTCGGGGGCCGCACGGTGCCCCGTGGGCGGCCCGCCGGCCGTGTGAGGCCGTGGCCGTCGGGCACTGAAGCGGGGCGGGTGTGCGTCACCCGCCCCGGGGCTGGGTCAGTCCTGTCTGCCGCAGGTCGCGCAGGGAGCCTCGCCCAGTCCGGCCGCCTCGCGCTCGATGCGGGCCTTGTAGCGGTCGGTGAGCCTGTAGACCCGCTCCCAGCTGTCGGCGGTCCACAGCCGGGCGCGCTTGGCTGCCGCCACCACCGATTCGACGGCGCCCTGCATGGTGTCGGACTCCGCCACGCCGGGGAACCCGGTCCACCAGTTCGATCCGTCGATGCTGCCGCTGTTGATGATCGCGAAGCCGACGCCTCGCGCGTTGCGAACCTCCATGCCGAAGATCAGGCGGCCGTCGCCGTCCCCGCGCACCCGGGCGATGACGGCGGCGCTGGCGATGACCATGTGCTCGTTGCGCTCCGGCAGGGACTCCCCTGCCTCGTAGTTGGCGACGAGAGCCGTCCACTCCTCCTTGGTGTAGGTCCCGGCGGGGGTGGTCACGTAGGCCACGCTGGCGGTCATCGTGGAAGTCCTCTCGGTCGGCGGGGCGGGATGCGTGCGGAACGTGTCATCCAGAGCCACCCGGACTGACAAGAGAAAGACTACCACAGATATTGCATTCAATGGTGATGTGGGGCCCGTACTCCGCGACGGCGGCGCCGGCCGCCCTGGAGGGTCCGGCCGGCCGTGCGCGGTGCGGCAGGGCCGGCCTTCCGACCGCTGCGCCCCGCCCCGTGGCGGGGGCCGGGCTCGGCGGCCCGGCCCCCGCCGTCAGGGGAGGACGGGCGGCGCGTCACCAGCGAACGTCAGCGAACGTCGCCTTGGCACGGCGGACGAACCGGCGGACCAACGCGGGGGCGTCGTGGGGGAAGGCGTGCCACCAGATGCCGCCGGGCTGCGCGTCGTTCGGGCTGTCTCCGACCAGTTCCCAGCCCAGGGTGTCCTCCATACCGACATACAGGGTTCGCCGCCCGGCCCGAGTGTCCAGCTCGACAGCCGCGCAGTACAGGCCGTGGCCCACCAACTGCAGACCCGCCGGGATGCCGTCGGCTACCAGCGCCACGTGCACCAGACGGGCGCGGTCCTCGTCGGGCAGGTGGGCCGGGTGCGGGGTCCAGTCGTCCGGCGTTCCCCACTCCGTTGTCTTGAGCTCCTTGGGGCCGTGGTCGGCGGTGTTGTCGAGGGTGAGGCGCACGGCCGGGATGGGGAGTAGCGCGCCGTCGTCAGCCGGGGACGGAATGCGTACCGCTTCGATGTGGAGGATGGCGGCGTCGCGGACGTAGGGGCCGGGGAAGTGGCCGTTACCGCTCTGGTAGATGTCGGTCTGGCCGGTGTAGGTGAACGGCGCGGGCGTGGCGGTCATGGTCTCAACTCCGTTGCGTGGCGGGGATATGGCGGGCGGCCCGGTGGACGGCGGCGGCCGATCTGGCCAGGGGGCCGCCCGGGCGCCCGTACGGGACGGGCACCCGGGCGGCGCTCAGGCGGCCTTGTGGATCCGGCGTGAGGGCGGCTGGCCGCAGTTGCGGCAGCGCGTCAGCGCACGGGGCGCCCAGGTCGGGTGCACGCGGACCGGGTCCGCCGGGTGCGGCGTCTCCTCGGCGGCGTCGCAGCCGGAGCAGCCGTCCTGCATGAGGACGGATCCGTGCGCGCAGAGCACGCGGCGGGTGCTTGCGGCGGGGCCGTCGTGGGCGGGCGGGAAGTCGACGACCATGCACGTCGCGTTGTCCGTGCCGCCCAGGCGCAGCGCCAGGCGCACCAGGTACTCCGCGCGCTCGGCCGGGTCCAGGCTGGCCAGTTCCGCGCTGAGGGTGCGGGCGGCGTCCTCGATCGGCTCATAACAGCCATCCGTGGCGAGCAGCAGCCGTGTACCGGAGCGGTCGTGAACGGCCGTCCACTCCGGCTCCAGAGTGGTCCCGCCGTCCGGGTGACCGAGACACCGGGTGACCCGGTTGCGGTACCACCACAGCACCGGCATCCCGGCCGCCTCGGCCTCGGCCCGCATGTTGTGATCGGCGGTCAGCCGCTGGAGACGGCCGTCGGGGTACAGGAGGTAGGCGCGACAGTCGCCGATCCACGCGACGCGCAACAGCTGGTCCGGGCCGGTGACCGCGACGACGGCGCACGCTCCGGGGGCCTCGACCTTCCAGCCGGGCCGGGCGGTGATCTCCTGCTGTACCTGGGTGATGGCCTCGTGCGGCTGGAGGTTGCGCGCGGTGAGGTCGGCCAGACGCCGGGCCTGGGCGCGGGTCCAGGCCCGGACGGTGTCACTGGAGCCGATCCCGTCGAGCAGGACGTAGGCGCGCCCGCCGTCGTCGGTGGCCCGGGTGGCGGTGGCGTCGCACTGGTGGGAACGGGGGCCGATCTGCTGAGCGGTGGCGTGGGTGGGCACGAGGTCTCTCCAAGGTGGTTGGTGTTCGGGGCTCGGGCGCGGCGGCGGGCCGGGCCCGGGGCGGGGCGCACGTGGCGGTGGGATGGCGTCCCCTTCGCCATGGCGGGCAAAGGGGGCGGGGGTTGTGGGGGGGGGGGGGGGGGGGGGGCCCCCCCCCCCCCCCCCCCCCCCCCGCCCCCCCCGCGCCGCCCCCCGGCCCCCCCGCGCCGGCGGCCCCGCGCCGCCGCCGCCCCCACCACCG
>NZ_JBIWML010000024.1:0-3075 GCF_044766665.1 Kitasatospora sp. NPDC101801 | reverse complement strand
CGACGGCCCGCGAGGTCCTCGGCGGCGGGGGGGGGGGGGGCCGGCGCGGGCCCCCCGGGGGGGCGCGCGGGGGGGGGGGGGGCCCGGGCGGGGGGGGGGGCGGGGGGGGGGGGGGGGGGGGGGGGGGCCCCCCCCCCCCCCCCCCCCCCACAACCGCTACGCGGCGGCCAGAGCGGGCACCTGGGCGGCCACCATGGCGGCGGCAGCCTCCGGGCTCTCCCGGAACTCCAGGAAGGCGCGGAACGCCTTGCGGACGGTCTCGGCGGTCGCGCTGAGCATCTGGCGGACCTCCTTCGACTCGCCTCCCGCCCACTCGCCGATGTACGGGGCGACCTTCACCGTGGCGTCGACGCCGTAGAAGGCGGCGATCATGTGGGCCACGGAATCGGCCTCCGTCTCCTTCTCGCCCCGGTGCAGGAAGTACCCGGACGGGTCCTCGGTGTGCCCGAGCGCGACATGCCCCGCGACCTCGTGCGCCAGCGTCACGGACGCCTGGGCGGGCGTCACCTGGCCGCTGATCCGCACCGTCTTCGTGCTCGACTGCGCCCACCCGCGCGCCGCTCCGGTCTGCCCGGTCTCCACCCGGTAGCCGTGGTGCACGGCGTACGCCTCCAGGGTCTGCCACATCTCGGCCGGGGCCTCGCCCGGCGTGTCCGCTCCGAACGCCTTCACCGGTGCGCCCAGGGCGGGGGTGATGAAGTACGTCCCGCTCTTGGGGTTGTGCTGCCACATGGGCTCGGTCTGGCTGGCGTCGAACACCGGCACCAGCTTGAACCGGGTGTAGGTCTTCTCGTTCCCGTCCTTGTCGGTGGCGACCTCGCCCGTCTCCTCGTCCTTCCGCTTGCCCGTCATCGGGGCGTTGATCCGGATGGACTTCTCGCCCTTGACGACCTGGCGGCCGCGCTCCCGCCACTGGTTGTAGCTGCACACGGCCGTGGCCTGCGGGCACTGCATGAGGATCATGAAGATGTTGTTCGCCGAGTACCGGCCGATGTCGGTGGCGGACGCCTTCACCAGCTGCGTCAGCATGGCCGTCCAGCCCTCGGAGGTGACCAGTTCCATCACAGCGGCGGCCAGCTGCTCGTGCAGCTCGTTCTCCAGCTGCTCGCGCTCGGCGGCCTTCTCGGCCTTCTCGGCGATGGTGAGGCTGCTGCGGCGGGGAGTGCGCTTGGTCGCGGTGCGGGCCATGATCGGTCTCCTTCGGTCGGGACAGCGGTTCGAATGTCTGCCGGGTAGCCGCCCGGCCTGACAAGAGAAATACTACCACGGATAACGCATCGTGTGAAGCTGTGCCACCCGCCCGGACGCCACTGCCCCTCCACCCGAACATCCCTGACGCTCCGCTGGCGGGGCGCCGGCAACCGGCCGGACCGCCCCGCCGGCGGAGCGGTCAGCCGCGCCGCTGCGCCCGTTTGATCACCTGCAGGGTGCTCGCCAGTCGCCACACCTCGGCCGCGTCGTCGAACAGGTGGGTTCCCCTCACGATGCGGCCCAGGACGCGTTCCGACTGGTCGGCGAGCGGGCCCCGGACGGTGATCTCGTGCGGGAAGCTGAGCGACACCGTGGCGTCGTCCCCCTGGCGGGCCGGGCCCTTGGTGTAGAACCACACCCGGTACGGCGCCGTCTCGCCCGTGCCGAACCGGCCGAGGACAACGGCCCGTGCCTGCCCAAGCTTCCGCCCCTGCCGGACGTGCTGACACCGGATGACCGTTCCCGGCGGCAGGGCCTTCGACGGGGCCTCGGTCGCGGTGGCGGTGAGCTCGGGCATGGGAACCTCTCGGGTCGCGGGAACGGTGGGTGCCCCGGGCGGTCTGCGCCGGCGGCGAGCGGGGCGGCGCCGCCGGCGGGGTCGAGTTGTGCGGGGCGGGGGCGCGCCCTGAGCGCGCCCCCGGTGGGAATCAGGTGATGGTGAGGGCCTTGCGGGGCCGCTTGGCGAACCCGAACGACGGGTCCTTGGGGGAGGGCTCCACGTCGGCGGTGAACTTCACCCGCTTGCCCTAGAGCTCGCTGGCGGGGCCATCCTTGATCTCTCGGGTAAGGGTGGCCGGAACGGTGCTCCACACGCGCCATCCGCCCTCGCCGCGAACGAGCATCTTGTACCGGCCGCCCGACCCGTAGTCCAGGTCCTCGTACTTGGCGAGGATGATTTCCCCGGTGATCTCCAGGGCCTTTCCGGTGGGCACCGGAGCGGCCGTGGCGGCCTCCTGGGTCCGCCGTTCGGCCTCCTCGGCCCGGCGGTGGGCATACTCCATGCACCGGCCCACTGCCGCCTCCTGGCGCTCCGTCGGCGGCTCCAGCCGCGACACCTGGCGGGCCATGTCGACTACGAAGCTGCTGTCGTGCGGCCCGTCGGCAAGGTAGGCCAGCAGTTCGGCGCGGCCGGGCTGGGCGGTGCTCCACGCCGCGAACTCCCGTTCGGCGCGTGCCCGCTTGGCGGCGGCCTTCTTCGCGCGCTTCTCCTCCTCCTTGGCGACGCGGGCGCGGTAGGCATTGACCGCCCGCTCCGTCTCCTCCCGGGTGGACTGCGACCCGAACGACTTGCCGTGGTTCTCCCCGCCGCACGAGCACGAGCACGACGGCCCGAACGCGTTCATGCACGCCCCGTCGCAGGACTCATCGCGGGTCACGGCGTACAGCCGTTCGCTGCTCAACGCGCGGCCGCACTCCGGACAGGGCGGGTTCGGCGCCTCGGTCCGCACCGGGCGGGCGCACGGGATGCACCGTGCCAGGAAGTAGGGGGTGGGACTCGCGTCGATGATCATGCCGGTCATGTGCGGATTCCTCTAGGAGCGGTTCGATCGCCTACCGGGGGCCACCCGGTCTGACGTGACAAAGACTACCATGAATGGTGCATCCATGGGGTCGGGTGGACCACTGGAGCGCCGGACGATCCCCCCTCGCCTCACGCATCGGCCCCTCGGGGGACGGCCGGCCTTCGGGTGAGCCGTCAGGCCGGCGGGCCGCGCCGCGCGGAACCGCGCCTAGTGCCGCATCAGGCAACGTTCGCCTCGTTCTTACCGGTCGAGTGCGGATCGTGCGGGACACGTAGTCTCGCGGGATGCATTCTCACCTGAG